>JALYWQ010000311.1 GCA_030852625.1 Actinomycetota bacterium | reverse complement strand
GGACTGGCCATCGGCGGTCCGCTCGCCAGCGGCCTCGGCGGCCTCGGCGCCGGCCTCCTGCTCGGGGCCCTCGTGCTCGGCGCCCTCGTCGTGCTGACCCGGGTGTCGGTGCGCACCGTCGCCGAGTCCACCGCCACCGGCGTGAAGCCGGCCGGCACTGCGGCGGCCCACGCCGCCCGTCGGGCCCGCAACCACCTCTTCTCCCTCCGCGGCGAACCCGATGACCTCGACGACGAGCCCACGGACGAGCTCGACGAAGATCCCGACGCCCTCTTCCCGGTGCTCGACCTCGACGCCGACGTCGGTGACGAGCCTGCGCTCGACGAGCCGGCGTTCGACGATCAGCCCGACGCCCTCGACGCCGCCGACGGCCCCCGCCTGTTCGACCAGGACGCCGACGGCCGTCGCCCCACGCTCATCGACAACACCGCGGTGGAGGGCAAGCAGCTCGAGATGGCCGGCCTCGGCCCGGCCGCCAAGCGCAGCGCGTGGAAGCTCCCGCCCCTGAACCTCCTCGAGCGCAGCGGTCGCCACGAGGTCGACAAGCGGGCCGTGGAGGAAGCCGGTCGGGTCCTCGAGCAGGCCCTCGCCCAGCACGGCGTGGAGACCCGCCTCGTCGGCATGGTGGTGGGTCCGTCGGTCACCCGCTACGAGCTCGAGCTCGGCGCCGGCGTGAAGGTCTCGAAGGTCACCAGCCTCCACAAGGACATCGCCTACGCGATGGCCTCGCCCGACGTCCGCATCCTGGCGCCCATCCCGGGCCGCCAGGCCATCGGCGTGGAGGTGCCCAACACCGACCGCCAGATCGTGGCGCTCGGCGACATCCTGGCGTCGCCCGAGGCCAAGCGGGCCACCCATCCCCTCGAAGTGGCGGTGGGTCGCGACATCAACGGCAAGGCCGTGCTGATGAACCTCGCCACCATGCCGCACATCCTCATCGCCGGTGCCACCGGTGCCGGCAAGTCGAGCTGCCTCAACTCGCTGCTCACCTCGGTGCTGATGCGCTCCACGCCCGACCAGGTGCGCATGATCCTCGTCGACCCCAAGCGGGTGGAGATGGGGCAGTACGACCGGTTGCCGCACCTCCTCACCCAGGTGGTCACCAACCCGAAGAAGGCCGCCAACGCGCTGGCCTGGGCGGTGCGGGAGATGGAACGGCGCTACGACCTCCTCGCCGAGGTCGGCTTCCGCGACATCACGGGCTACAACGCGGCCCACGACCGGGGCGACCTGCCCGACGTCGTGTCGCCCAGCGGCGAGGTCATGCGAGAGTTCCCCCGCTTGCCGTTCATCCTCGTGGTGATCGACGAGCTGGCCGACCTCATGATGGTGGCGGCGCGCGACGTCGAGGAGTCGATCTGCCGCCTCGCCCAGATGGCCCGAGCGGTCGGCATCCACCTCGTGATCGCCACACAGCGGCCGTCGGTCAACGTGATCACCGGTGTGATCAAGGCCAACGTGCCGGCCCGCTTGGCCTTCGCCGTGTCGTCGGCCACCGACAGCCGGGTGATCCTCGACCAGACCGGTGCCGAGCGGCTCATCGGCAAGGGCGACATGCTCCTGCTCGGCCCCGCCTCGTCGGCTCCCAGCCGCATCCAGGGCTCATGGGTGAGCGAGGAAGAGGTCCGCAAGATCGCGGCCGTCTGGAAGAAGCAGGCCCCCGACCTCACCTTCGACAAGGAGGTGCAGGGCGAGGGCGAGGCCGGCAGCAGCATGGGCGGCACCTCGAGCGGTGGCGGGGGCGGCGACGACGATGACGACCTGCTGGTGCAGGCCACCGAGCTCATCGTCCGGTCGCAGCTCGGCTCGACCTCGATGCTCCAGCGCAAGCTCAAGGTCGGCTTCGCTCGAGCGGGCCGCATCATGGACCTGCTCGAGCAGCGCGGCGTGGTCGGCCCTAGCGAGGGCTCGAAGGCCCGCACGGTCCTGATGACGGTCGAGGAGCTCGAGAACCAGCTCGAGGCCGGCGACCTCTAGCTCAGGTCGTCAGCAGCAGACCTTGACCAGGGTGCCGGCGGTGTCGTAGCTGACGTAGCCGCCGCCGCTGCGCCCGTCGCTGGGCGTGGCGTAGACCCGGAAGAGCACCCGCTCGTCGAACGGCAGGAACCGGTCGATGATGATGTGGGAGATGTCGACCGGCATGCCGTAGCGGGTAGCGGCGTCGGCGACGAGCTGCGGCACGATCGACAGGTCGATGCCCTCGAGGGTGAACAAGGATGGTTCGGTGTCGGCATCCACCCGATCGTCGATCGTGTTGGGCCCGGCGTCGCTCACCTGACCGTCGCGCCAACTGCGCTCGTCGATGTTGGCCGGGTTGGCCGGGTCGACGTAGGCCACGAACAGGTACGTCGGGTAGATCGAGATCTCGATGAACCGGGCCGGCTGCCCGGCGGCGCCGATGACCTCGGCGGCCGCGTCGGCGGCGCCGCGATCAGCGAAGAGCGACACCGTGGGACCCGCGGGCTGCGTCGGGAATCCCGGGATCCCCGGGAGCCCGTTCGGTCCGCGGCTCGGCTCGCCGGTGGCCCCCGGGACGGTGTCGTCGAAGCCGTCGAAGAGGTTGGCGTCCGTCGCCGTCTCGGTCTCCTCGTCGGCCGGCCAGACCGTGATCAGGCCGCCGCACAGGAGCGCCGTCACCACGAGGCCGAGCAGCAGGATGAGGCCCGGGCGGCCGCCGTCGGAATCCCTGCCGCTGATGGGCGACGTCGGCTCCTCGTAGGCCCACGGCGCCGGCGACGGAGCCGCAGCAGGGGTCGGCGGCGGGGGATGCGGCGGTGGGGGAGGGGGGAGGTCGGGCCCGGTCACGTCGGAGGTGTAGCACGGCGGAGCAGGGCGGGGTGGCCCGTGCTAGGCAGACCAGCCATGGAACCCGATGTCCTCGCCACCGGCCTGCTCTTCCCCGAAGGCCCCATCGCCCTCGACGACGGCAGCGTGCTGCTCGTGGAGATCAAGCGAGGCACCCTCACGCGCGTCAACGCCGACCGCACCGTCGAGGTGGTCGCTGAGCTCGGCGGCGGGCCCAACGGTGCCGCCATCGGGCCCGACGGATCCGTCTACATCTGCAACAACGGCGGCTGCTTCGAGTTCGAGGACATGATGGGCCTCACCCTCCCCGGCCCGGTGCCGCCGGGCTGGACGGGCGGATCGATCCAGAAGGTCGACCTCGCCACCGGGGCCGTCACCACGCTCTACACGGAGAGCTCGTCGGGTCCGCTCCGTGCGCCGAACGACCTCGTGTTCGACGGGCACGGCGGGTTCTGGTTCAGCGACCACGGCGTCCGCCTCGAGCGCACGAGCGACCGAACCGGCCTGCACTACGCGCTGGCCGACGGGTCCTCCTGCCGTGAGGTGGTCTTCCCGATCGACGCGCCCAACGGGATCGGCCTGTCGCCCGACGGCTCCGTGCTCTACGCCGCCGAGACCCACACCGGTCGGGTGTTCTCCTGGCCCGTCACCGCGCCGGGCGAGGTGGCCACGACCACGCCCGTGGGCCACGGCGGCCACCTCCTCGCCGGGCTCCCCGGGATGCAGCTGCTCGACTCGCTCGCCGTCGACGCCGCCGGCTGGGTGTGCGTCGGCACCCTCGTCAACGGTGGCATCACCTCCATCTCACCCGACGGCAGCCGCGTGGAGCACACCCCGTTGCCCGACCCCCTCGTCACCAACGTGTGCTTCGGCGGCCCCAACATGCACACCGCCTACGCCACCCTGTCGGCCACCGGCCAGCTCGTCGCCATCGAGTGGCCGAGAGGCGGCTTCAAGCTTCCGCACACCTGACCAGTACCCTTCCCTCGATGACCGGGGTCCGCACCTTCTACGTCGAGACCCTCGGGTGCCCGAAGAACCAGGTCGATTCGGACAAGCTCACCGGCACCCTGCTGGCCGACGGCATGGCGGCCGTCGACAGCGCTGAGGCCGCGGACCTCGTGGTCGTGAACACCTGCGCCTTCATCGAGGAGGCCCGGCAGGAGTCGATCGACGTCGTGCTCCAGCTGGCCGACCGGAAGGCCACCGACGCCCGCCTCGTGGTCACCGGCTGCATGGCCGAGCGCTACGGCGACGAGCTGGCGCAGGCCCTGCCCGAAGCCGACGCCGTGGCGGGGTTCGGCGTGCCGGTCACGCTCGGGCGGAAGCCGTCGGAGCCGGCCCTGCCCAGCTTCGACCTCCTCAACCTGCCCCGTCCGGCGCCGAGCGCGCCGTGGGCCTACGTGAAGGTGGCCGAGGGCTGCGACAAGGCGTGCGGCTTCTGCGCCATCCCCACCTTCCGCGGGCCGCAGCGGTCCCGCACGCCGGACGACGTGCTGGCCGAGATCGACGGCCTCGTCGCCAACGGAGTGCGCGAGGTGGTGCTCGTCGCCCAGGACCTGGCCAGCTACGGCCGCGACCAGGGGAAGGGTCGCCGCAGCCTCGTGCCGCTCGTGCGAGCCGCCGCAGCGCGCGTCGAGCGGGTGCGTCTCCTCTACCTGTACCCGTCGGAGCTCACCGAGGCCCTGATCGGCGCGGTGCTCGACACCGGCGTGCCCTACTTCGACCTGTCGCTGCAGCACGTGTCGCCGCCGCTGATGCGCCGGATGCGGCGGTGGGGCGACGGGGCCAAGTTCCTCCGGCGCATCGAAGCGATCCGCGATGTAGCGCCCGAGGCCGCCTTCCGGTCGAACTTCATCGTGGGGTACCCCGGGGAGACCGAAGCCGATCACGACCAGCTCCTCGCGTTCGTGGCGCAGGCCCAGCTCGACTGGTGCGGCTTCTTCGCCTACTCGTCCGAGGACGGCACCTACGCCGCCGGGCTCGACGGCACCGTGCCCCGCGCGCTGATGGACGAGCGGCTCGGCGAGCTGCGGGCCTTGCAGGACGACATCACCGCCCGCCGCCGGGACGACCTCATCGGCACGCAGGTGGACGTGCTCGTCGACGCCCCCGGCGTCGCTCGCAGCCACCGCGAGGCGCCGGAGATCGACGGTGTGATCACCGTGCCGGACCACTTGCCGGTGGGCGAGCTCGTGCGGGTCGAGATCACCGGTGCGGCCGGCCCCGACTGCGAAGCGGTGCCGGCGAACGAGCCGGTCGGCGTCCCGGCCGGGTCCTCGTCGTGAGCATCGAGTCGACCTCGCAGTTCGGCCCGTCGGCGCTCGCCACCCCGGCCAACCTCCTGACGGTGGGTCGACTCCTCGCCACCATCCCGTTCCTCGCCATGGTGGGCGGCGACGGCGCGTCGTGGGTCGCCGTCGTCCTCTGGATCGCGCTGTGCCTCACCGACTGGGCCGACGGCATCCTCGCCCGTCGCCAGGGCACCACCCGGTCGGGGGCGTTCCTCGATCCGCTGGCCGACAAGGTGCTCGTGCTCGGCGCCTTCGCCGCGCTCGTCGCCGAAGGCTCGTTCTGGTGGGTGCCGTGCGCCGTAATCGCCGTGCGAGAGCTCGGCATCCAGGCCTTCCGCTCCTTCTGGGCCCGCCGGGGCCTGGCCGTGCCGGCCACCCTCCTCGCCAAGGTGAAGACCAACACCCAGCAGGTGGCCGTCGGCCTGGCCCTCCTGCCCTGGGTGGCGGAGCACGCCATGTGGTCGGCCAACCTCGTGCTCTGGGTGGCGGTGGTGCTCACCGTCGTCACCGGGGTGCAGTACGTGCACGCCGGGAGCCGCTCGGCTACCACCTCGGGCAGCCTGGGCAAGTAGCCGCCATGCGTGCGGAGATCGTCGCCATCGGTACCGAGCTGCTGCTCGGGCAGATCATCGACACCAACTCGTCGTGGATGGGGGAGCAGCTCGCCGGGATCGGCATCGAACACCACCGGCAGACGAAGGTGGGCGACAACCTCGATCGCATCGTCGACACCATCCAGAGTGCCCTCGAGCGGGCTGACGCCGTGATCTGCTGCGGCGGCCTCGGCCCCACACAGGACGACATCACCCGCGAGGCCATCGCGAAGGTGATGGGCGTGGAGCTCGAGCGACGCCCCGAGATCGCGGACGTGATCCGGAACCTGTTCGAGGCCCGCGGCCGCACGATGCCCGACAACAACCTCCGTCAGGCCGACGTGCCCGTCGGCGCCACCGTGATCGAGCAGCGCACCGGCACCGCGCCGGGGCTCATCTGCCCGGTGGGCGACAAGGTGATCTACGCCGTCCCCGGCGTCCCCTACGAGATGCGGGAGATGGTCGACCGGGCCGTGCTGCCCGACCTCGCCGAGCGGGCCGGCATCTGCCAGGTGATCATGAGCCGCACCCTGCGCACGTGGGGTGAGAGCGAGAGCCGCATCGCCGAACTGCTCGGCCCCCGCATCGAGCTGCTCGACGGCATCGGCAACCCCACCATCGCCTTCCTCGCCAGCGGGATCGAGGGCATCAAGGTGCGCCTCACCGCCCGCGGCGAGACGGTGGCCGACGCCGAGCTGCTCCTCGACG
>JALYWQ010000260.1 GCA_030852625.1 Actinomycetota bacterium | reverse complement strand
CTCGGAGCCGAACCGGATCGACAGCGGCACGACCTCGATGCCGTGCTCGGCCGTCGTGGCGTCGGTGAGGTCGCAGCTGCTGTCGGTGACGATGCGGACGGTCATGGCTGGCAGGCTCCCGGGGGTGGCGGCGCTGGCCGGCGGCACGCTAGTGGAGTGGTCCGTGGGCGTGGCCGGTGGGGCCGATGGTTGACGGCGATCCGATTGCGGGCCGCCCCGCGGCGTTACGCCGGATCCTCGGATCCTGCCGGGAGCGCCCCGTCGTCGCCGTCCGCGGGGACCAACTTCGTGGAGCGACGGTGCTCCCGCCAGTGGCGTCCCCACCACACGAGCAGGAAGAGGATGGCGCCCCCCGAGAGCACCACGCCCACGCCCGAGACCGCGGTGGACTGCACCGAGTACCGGGCCGTGGTGAGCAGGAGGGCGCCGTCCGGTGACGTCACCACCAGCTCGAGGGGGATCGATCCCGAGGCCCGGGTGCGGATGTCGATGTCCACCCGGGTGGCACCGACGGGGAGCTCGACGGGCACGTCGGTGCCGCCAGGTGCCGAGAGCTTGGTGCTGCGCAGGTGCAGCACGACCGACAGCGCACTCCCCGTGTCGTTGACCAGGGTGATCGGCAGGTTGCCGTCGCGCGCCGTCAGGGTGACGGTGGCGGTGCCGGTGGTGGTGACGCCGCCGACGACCTGGCCGATGCGGCTCCGCGCGTCGGTGAGGTGGGCCCGCCGGTCGGCGCTCGCCATCCGCTCCGCCTCGGCCCGCAGCAGGTCGGACTCCACGTCCTGGAGCACCGTGTCGTCCGGGCTCAGCATGGTGGCGAGGCTGGCCAGCTGGCCGCGCGCCGCACCGATGGCGTCGGCGATGTCGGGGCTCAGGCGGTCGACCTCGTTGCCGTCCAGCTCGACCTCCCGGAGGTCGCCGGTCCGGTCCACGAGCGGCTCGGCGGTGTCGAAGGCGGTGTCGAGGTCGACGGGCTGCAGGAACCCGGCGGTGCCGAGGATGCGGCCGACCGTCGCGATCGTGGTCGGAGGGGTGGTGCGGTCGATCGGGACCACTGCGGCCCGCGCCACCGTCGGCTGCTCGAAGTAGAGGGCCGACAGCTCGGCCACGACCTGGATGGCCTGGACGGCGTCGCCCTCGTCGCCCCCCAGGCGGTCGGCGATCGAGCCGTCCACAACGAGGGCCTCGATGGCGGCGTCCGACGGCGCGGTGCCCCGCTCCGCCGGCGGGACCAGCCGGAACGGGCGGGCCAGCGACAGCACCCCGTCGTTGGTCGATTCGAGGTCGTCGGACCGGACCACGATCCGCTCGATGTCCTCGTCGGCCAGCAGTTCGAGGCCCGCTCGGCCCAACCCGCCACCGCTGACCCACGTGCCCTCCACCGCTTCGGCGTCGGGGAACATGCCCTGGCGGACGGCCGCACCGGCGAGCAGGTGCCGATCGAGCTCCTCGGAGAGGCCGGCGCCGGCCAGCGTGTCGGGGGAGACGGCGACGAAGGGCCCGTCGAGCACCGGGTGCCGGTCGGCCAGCGCTTGCAGCTCGCGGAGCAGGTCGAGCGGCGCCGGATCGGTGGCCAGCGACAGCGCCACCATCGTCTCGGGCTGCGGCTGCAGGGTGAACGGCAGTTCCTCGAGCGATGCCAACGCGTCCACGACCCCGGCCAGGGCCACGAGCTCCTCCTCGGCGAGCACCGGCGGCGGCTCGGTGCCCTGGGTGGGCGGGAGGCCGAGGTGGGCGAGGAGCGCGACCCCCAGCGGGGGCGCGACGCCGTCGGTCGGCGGCGGGACGACCAGCTGGCTCACCAGCCGCACGTCGTCACCGGCGGTGTCCTCGCCGGTGAGGGTGAGGGGGTAGACGCCGGGTTGACCGAGCGCCAGGCCGCCGGACTGGCCGTCGGTGGTGAGCGTGAGCTGGTGGGCGCCGTCGACCCGGACCGGGATGCCACCCAGGTCGACGGCCGCGGTGCTGCGGGAGCCGCGGAGCCCCGAGCCGTCGATGGCTCGGGTCAGCTCGCTGCGGGAGCGCACCCGATCGTGCAGGCGGAGCTGCAGCGGCCGGGCCGGATCCAGGTCGTCGGCGGTGAACGCCATGGTGAAGGGCTCTCCGGCGCGGACGACGACGGTCTGGTCAACCAGCTCGAGGGCGCCGGAGTCGCCGTCGTCATCCTGGGCCCCGGCCGGCGCGCCCGGCAGCGCGGCGAACGAGAGGAGGCCGACGAAGGTCGCGATGAGCACGGCGACGGACCGCTTCACGGGTCCGCCACCTCCAGCTCGCGGCGGAGCACGGCCAGGCCATCGGGCTCGCGCTCGAACCCGAGCCGCTCGTAGAGCGAGAGCGCGCCGGCGTTGTCCTCCTGGGTGTTCACGAGCACTTCGCGCGCCCCCCACCGCCGCAGCCAACGCATTCCGTCCACCACGAGGGCGGACCCGATGCCCTGCCCTTGCTGGTCGGGGTGGACCGCCAGCCGTTGGAGGTAGCCCCGCGACCCGGCCCGCCCCGTGACCGCGTAGCCGGCCGGCCCGGCGCCGTCGGTGGTGGCCACGCGGAACCGCACCGACGGCGTGGCGGCGAGGGCGTCCTCGAGCCCGACGGCGTCGAGGCGCCAGAAGTCGGGGAAGGCGGCGGCGTCGATGGCCAGCACCTTGGGCCGGTCGCGGCGCCGGCCCCGCGCGAGGTGGCCGGCCGTCGGACCCACGTCCGGGAGCGGCTCCACCGGTCGACGGAGGAGGTGCAGCCGTTCGTGCACGGCGAACCCCGTGCGCAGGTACGGCCCCTGCTCCTCCGGGGGCAGGGCCGCCGTCAACACACCGGCGTAGCGCCCCCGCAGGTCGGCCAGGCAGCTCAGGAGCATCCCCTCGGTGGGGCGCCCGCGCCGGGCCACGAGGTAGGCGAGGTGCGGATCACCCCGCCACGGGAGCACGCGGATCCGGTCCTCGCTGATCGAGAGGCTGCGCGCGCCGGTCACCACGATCACGGTAGTGGTGCGCCGGTGGCCCCCCGGAGGCGCTCGGGTGGGTCCCGATAGCGTGGACGGACCGATGGCCGTCCTCCTCGTCACCCACGATCGCTTCCTCGATCACGACCCCGGTCGGGGCCACCCCGAACGACCGGCCCGGCTGCAGGCGGTGCTCGACGGGATCATGAAGGCCGGCCTCCTCGACGCCGTCACGACCGTGCGCCCCCGGCCGGCGACGCGGGAGGAGCTGGCCCTGGTGCACGCCGACTCCCACTTGGCCCGCCTCGATGCCCTCGACGAGCAGGGCGGCGGCTGGGTCGACGCCGACACCGCCATGAGCGGGGCATCGC
>JALYWQ010000243.1 GCA_030852625.1 Actinomycetota bacterium | reverse complement strand
CGGGGCCAGGAGGTCGACGTCGCCATCTACGAGGCGGTCGCCGCGCTCATGGAGAGCTCGATGGCCGACGCCGAGGTCGCCGGTGTCGTGCGCCACCGCACCGGGAGCATCCTCCCCGGCGTGGCCCCGTCGAACGCCTACCCCACCGCCGACGGCTCCGAGGTGCTGATCGCCGCCAACGCCGACTCGGTGTGGAAGCGCCTGGCCGGAGCGATGGGCGAGCCGGAGCTGGCCGACGACGAGCGCTACGCCACCCACCACGCCCGCGGGACCAACCAGGCCGAGCTCGACGAGCGCATCGCGGCGTGGACCGCTGGTATGGACGCCGCGACGCTCCTCGAGCTCCTGTCCGAGCACAAGGTGCCGGCCGGTCGGGTCTACACCGCGCAGGACGCCCTCACCGACCCGCACTACCTGGCGCGCGACATGGTGCTGCGAGCCACGGCGAGAGCTGGGTGGGACGTGCCCATGACCGGCGTCGTGCCGAAGTTCAGTAGGACCCCCGGCGAGGTGCGCGACGTCGGCCCCCTGTTGGGCGAACACACGCGACAGGCGCTCCGCACCCTCGCCGCCGTGGGCGACGAAGAGTGGGAGCGCCTGCTCGCAGCTGGATTGGTGGCCGCCCCCGAGTAGGGAGCGACGACCGCAGCCGAGCAACGATTACGCGGCCAGGCCGCTCTTCTCGAGGATGTGCACGCCGCAGGCCGAACCGAGGCCGATGACGTGGGCCAGGCCCACCTTGGCGCCCTCGATCTGGCGATCGCCGGCCTCACCGCGGAGGTGGTGGCAGATCTCCCACACGTTGGCGATGCCGGTGGCGGCGATGGGGTGGCCCTTGCTCTCCAGGCCGCCCGACACGTTCACCGGGGTCGACCCGTCACGCCAGGTGGCGCCCGAGTTGAAGAAGTCGACAGCGCCGCCCTCCTCGCAGAGCCCGAGGTTGTCGTAGTGCACGAGCTCAGCGGTGGCGAAGCAGTCGTGGAGCTCCACGAGGTCGAGGTCGGCCGGGCTGACGCCCGCGGCCTCGTAGGCCTGCTTGGCGGCCAGCTTGGTGAGCGTGTTGACGTCCGGGAGGACCTGGCAGCTCTCCGTGTAGGGATCGGAGGTGAGGATCGACGCCGAGATCTTCACGGCCCGACGCTGCTGCTCGAGCGACAGCGTCTTGAGCACCGTGTCCGACACCAGCACCGCGGCGGCGGCACCGTCGCAGTTGGCCGAGCACATCGGCCGGGTGTTCGGGTAGGCGATCATCATGTCGCCCATGATCTCTTCGAGGGTCATCTTCTTCTGGTAGGCGGCCAACGGGTTGAGCGTGGAGTGCGAGTGGTTCTTCTCGCTGATCTTGGCGAAGAGCTCGAAGCTGGTGCCGCCGTACTTGTGGCCGTACTCCATGCCGATCTGGGCGAAGGTGCCCGGCATGTTGTCGGTGCCGATGCGGCCGTCGACGCCCATCACGGAGCCGTAGCGGCCCTTGGGCTCGTAGACCTTCTTGTCGCCCTTCGGGCCACCACCGCCAGCACCGAGGAGGCCGGCACCGGCCAGCTTCTCGACGCCCACCGCGAGGGCGTAGTCGACCTCGCCGGCCTTGATGGCCATGACGCCGGTCTTGAGGGCCGTGGCACCGGTGGCGCAGGCGTTGGCCACGTTGAACACGGGGATGCCGGTCTGGCCGATCTGCTTCTGCAGCATCTGGCCGAGGTGACCGCCAGAGGCCATGAGGTTGCCGGCGGCCAGGAGGCCGATGTCCTTCATGGTGACGCCGGCGTCGGCGAGGGCGGCGTTGGCGGCCTCAGCGGCGAGGTCGACGGTATCGAGGTTCGGGTGCTTGCCGAACTTGGTCATGTTGATCCCGAGGATCCAAACGTTCTCGCTCATGTCAGGCCTCCAGGGGCTCGAAGCCGAAGCCGATGGCCTCGGTGCCGTCATCGTCAGTGCCCGCCACGTAGGTGGCCAGCTTCACCTTCATCCCGAGCTTCACGTGGTCGGGATCGGGCTCGGTGTTGATCACGTTGCCCTTCACGCTCGTGCCGTCGCAGTCGATGACGCCGGCCACGAAGGGCACGGGGACGCCAGGGGCTGCGAAGGCCACGATGGTGAAGGCCTTCAGCTCGCCGTTGGTGGCGATGTCGACCGCCTTGAAGTCGGTGGCGAAGCAGCTGGCGCAGTTGTTGCGGCGGTCGAAGAACCGCGCCCCACAACCAGTGCACTCTTGGGCCACCAGGTGCGGGCTGTCGCCCAACACGAGGTAGTCGACGATCGGGACTTGGCTCACGGGTACCCCTCCATGCCAGGTGTTTTCCCCTTCGCTAGCAGGCCACGTCGCCCGCCGTCGATTCAGGTCAGCCGAGGACGGGGTCGGTGCCTGCGTTGAGGTCGGCCCAGGCCACGGCGAGGCGTCGGATGCCCTCCTCGACGAGGGGCCAGGGCCGGTCGACGCAGACCCGCACGTGGGGGTCGACGGCTCGGTCGGCCCGGGCGACGGACCCCGGGGCGATCTTCACGCCGTGGCGAGCGGCCAGCTGGCAGAACGCGCTCGTGTCGGTTGCCGGCGTGCGCACCCAGAGCACCGAGCCGCCCTCGGGGGGGTCGATGGTGAACTCGGGGAGCTCGACGGCGAACTGCTCGATGGCACGGTCGACGAGGCTGGCGAGCGTGGCCCGCCGCTGCTCGGCCAGCGGGTCGAGCTCGGCCAGCAGACGGAGCACGATGAGCTGGGCCGGGACCGACGCGCCGAGGTCGAAGCCGAGGCGCACGTGGAGGGTTCGCTCGATCATGGGCTCGCTGGCGCGGATCCAGCCGATGCGGAGCCCGCCCCAGGTGACCTTGCTCACGGAGCACACCGTGAACACGTTGGCCTGCCGGCAGATCGCCGCCAGCCGGGGGCGGGGGCGGCGGTCGAAGGCCAGCTCGTCGAGGGCGATGTCGTCGACCACCTGCGCCTTGTGGGCGTCGAGCACCTCCGCAAGAGCCCGGACCCGACTGGCCGGGGTGAGGCGACCGGTCGGGTTGTGCGGGCCGCTCTGCAGGTAGACGGCGGTGGCACCGTGCTTGGCGAAGGCCTCGTCGAGCGACTCCGGCCGGATCCCGGCGCTGTCGCGTGCGACGGGGACGGCGATGGCCCCCATCCCGTCGATCACGTCGTAGATGCCGGGGTAGCTCGTCTCCTCGACCGCGATGCACGATCCACGGCCGGCACAGGTGCGCAGCGTGATGCTCGTGGCCTGGTGGGCCCCGGCGGTCACGTGGATCTGCTCGGGGAAGGTCACGAGGCCCTGCGCGGTGTGGCGGGCGGCCAGCGCCGCTCGCAGGGCCGGGAGGCCGAGCGGCTGGGTGCCGGGGCCCTCCCCGTCGGTGATGAGGTCGGTGACGTCGAGCTGCAGGGGCGGCAGGTGCGACGCGTCGGGCGGGTTGCCGGTGGCGAGGTCGATGCCGGGGCCGCTGCCGGTGAAGTGGCCGGCCACTCGAGCGCTGCCGAGGAACGGGCCCGCCGCCTCCTCGCCGGCCACCACCGTGCCGCTGCCCTGACGTGAGACGAGGGTGCCGTCGGCCCGGAGCTCGTCGAGCGCGCTCGTGACGGTGGCCCGGGACACGGCCAAGCTGCCGGCCAGCGCCCGCTCGGACGGGAGGCGGGTGCCCTCCGCCAGCAGGCCGGCCTGCACGGCGGCCCGGAGGGCCGAGGCCAGGCGGTTGGCGAGCGATCCCCGGCCCCGGTCGGACCAGCCCTCGAGCAGGGATGCGAGCCCGAGGTCGTCGGCGTGTGCCGACTGGCGGGGAAGTGGCCTGGAAGTGGTCTGCTTGGGCACAGGCCAATGGTGGCACAGTGGCCCGTGCGGCGGAAGGCCATCGAGCGCACGATCAGCCCATGTTCGCTGCCACCTGCCCCGCCTGCGATCGTCGGATGCTCTACGGCTACGACCGCATCGCCACCCTGCACTCCCGCGAGGGACGCCACGACGTCGGCCTCACCTGCCGTTGCGGCGCTCGCGTCCGCTGGACGGCGCGCTCCGGCCGCGACCTCACCAGCCGGTGAAGCGGGGCGCTCGGCGCTCGGCGAAGGCCGCCAGGCCCTCGTTCTTGTCGGCCGTCGTCGCCACCACCAGCTCCTGGGCGTAGGCCTCCTCCTCGAACGCCGTGTGCCGGCTCGACTCGGAGCTGCGGTTGATGAGCCACTTGGTCATGGTGAGGGCCTTGGACGGGGCCTCCGCCAGACGGCCGGCGAGCTCGTCGACCGTGGCTCCGAGCTCGGCGCCGGGCACCACCCGGTTGGCGATGCCCCAGCGCTCGCAGTCGGTCGCGCTGAGGGCGTCACCGAAGAACATCAGCTCCTTGGCCCGCTGCGGCCCGACGATGCGGGGGAGCAGGTAGCAGCCGCCGGCGTCGGGCATGATCCCGCGCTTCACGAACACCTCGGTGAGCTGGGCGTGGTCGGCCATCACCACCAGGTCGCAGGCCAGCACGAGGTTGGCGCCCCCGCCCGCCGCGGTGCCGTTGATGGCGCCGATCACCGGCTTCTCGCAATCGAGGATCGAGGTGACGAGGCGCTGCCACCCGCGTCGGATCATGCGGGCCACGTCGCCGAGGGCGTGCTCGGGAGCCTCCTCGGGGCGGGGCGGCTGCGGCTTCTGCGGGCCGCCGAGCCCGGCGCCGGTGCAGAAGTGCTTCTCACCGGCCCCCGAGAGGACGATCGCCCGCACCCCGAGGGTGGCGGACAGCTCGTCGAACACCTCGGGCAGGTGGTCGCGCATCTCCGCGGTGAGCGAGTTGCCGGCCTCGGGCCGGTTGATGGTGACGCGGGCGATGCCGCCGTCGATCTCGGTACGGACCAACTCGGTCACGGGCGCGTCGTCAGCCATGGGCGTGCACCGTAGTCAGGGCTCGATCGGGGGGAACGGTGCTCGGCCGTGGCTGGCCCGGGCGGCGGCGTCGAGCAGCTCGTCGCGGAAGTCTGGGTGGGCGATGGCGGCGAGGGCCAGCCCGCGCTGGTGCACGGTCTTGCCCTGGAGCTCGGCGGCGCCGTACTCGGTGACGATCACGTCGACCTGGTGCCGAGGGGTGGTGATGACGGCGCCGGGCCCGAACCACGGCACGATGCGCGACCGCACCTCGCCTCCGATGGTGACCGTCGATGGCAGGCAGAGCAACGACCGGTCGGTGAGGTCGAGGGCCGGGCCGGACACGAAGTCCTCGTGGCCGCCGATGCCCGAGTACTGCACGCCCTCCCTCGTGTCGGCCACCACCTGACCGTGGATGTCGACGGCCATGGCGGCGTTGATGGTGACCATCCGCTCGTTGCGGGCGATCAACTCGGGGGCGTTCACGAGCTCCACCGGGAGGAAGGCCACGTCGTCGTTGCCGTCGAGCCAGTCGTAGAGCTCGCGGGACCCGGCCGCGAAGGTGGCCACCGACACGCCTGGGTACACGGCCTTGTCGTTGGTGACCTTGCCGGCCCGGTGCAGCTGCATCAGCCCGTTGGTGAACATCTCCGAGTGGATGCCGTACCCACCCCCGTCGCCCTCGGCGAGGAGGGTGGCCACGGTGTTCGGCACGGCGCCGATGCCGGTCTGCAGGGTGGCGCCGTCGGGCACGAAGGCCCGCACGTGCTCGGCGATGGCGCGGTCGACCTCGGTTGGAGGTGGATCCTCGGTGGTGATGGGTGCCTTGTCGCTCTCGAGGAGGACATCGATCTCGTCGACGTGGAGGGCGTGGCGGTGCTCCTCCCAACCGCGGGTGCGAGGGAAGTGCGGGCTCACCTCGACCACGAGCAACCGGTCGGGATCGGCGCCGGCCAGCTGCAGCTCCTGGACCGACGCTCCGGCGTGGAGCGACAGGCTGCACCACCCGTCGGCGTCGGGCGGTGCGGCGGCGGTGGTCATCACCCGGGGCGGATCGGCCCGCAGGATCGGAGCGAACCGGCGGAAGTCGGCCGGGGCGAACCCGATGTTGGCGCCGGCGTCGCGGAGCATCCGGTCGAGAGGACCGAAGAACCCGCTCAGGTAGTGCACGTTCGGGTGCGAGAAGAGGTCGGTGAAGACGGTGAGCAGCGCCCCACCGACGCGCAGGTGCTCCCAGTCGGTGCGCCGGCCGAGGGCTTCGAGGAAGGCCACCGGTTGCCCGGGGCCGAGGGGCATCCCGAGCGAGTCGACCAGGTGGAGCAGCTGTGCGGCTTCGTCGGCCGTCGCCCGTTGCATCGTCAGGAGTCTCGCAGGCGGGGCGCCAGCGCTTCGACGAGCTCGGTGATCTCCACCGCGCAGCGGGCGAAGTCCTCCGCCTCGCCGCCGCCGGGATCGACCACGACCTCCCACGGCTCGAGCTCTACGTTGGCCAGCCCGAGCGCCGCGACCCGCTCGGCGAGTGGCGCCGGGCCGGCCGGGAGGTCGCGCGCCAGGCGCTTCAGGGTGCCGGTGTGGTCCGCGGCGCGCGGGTGGTTGCGGCGGACCCAGAGCACGTGCTCCGGCGCCGCCGCCACCACGAGGGTGGCGTGCTCGATCTCGGCGCCGGCCTGACGGCTGCGGTGCTCCGGCACCGCCAGCCCCACCGACTGGAGGGCCGCCCGGGTGCGCCAGCTCATCGGTTGGCCCTCCACCACGAGGGTGCCGGCGGTGGTGACCGGCCAGTCGGGCAGGAGGGCGGCCAGTGCCGCGCCGGCCATCACGCTTCGCGCCGCGTTGCCGGTGCACAGCATCACCGTGGGCATCGGGAGCGGAACCGTCCGCGGATCGGAAGGTGGTCGGACCCCAGGTCGGGCAGCACCTCGAGGTCGAGCACCTCCACCATCGGCGACACCACCACGTGGTCGATGCGGCTGTGGGGGAACATCGCGGAGAAGGTGCGGCCGCGGCCCACCCGTCGCCAGGCCCGGGGCTTCATGATCGACATGCACCAGCCCCACATGTTCATGTCGCTGATCACCAGCGCCGGCACCTCGTCGGACGGAAGGGCGGCGCGCAGCTCGTGACGCCGTGAGAGCGATCCCGCTTCGAGGTGGGGGAGGTGAGCGCCGGTGACCGAGAAGGTGGTGCCGTCGAGGTCGACGTCGACGCTGACCAGCCACCGGTTGGACGGGTCGTAGCGCAGCTGGGAGAGCTGGGTGCGCTGCTCCCGGATGACAGGGAGCCGGCTCAGCACCGCCACCCCCCATTCGCCAGTGCCGGTGTGGCCGGCGAGGTCGGCGTCGGCCCGGGCCACCACGTGGGGCTTCGGCAGGTAGACGGCGCGCGCCAGCGGCTGGAACCGCACGCTGTAGCCGAGCTCCTGCGCGACCTGGTCGTGGAGCGCCTCGCCCTCGTCGGGCGCCCAGGACTCCGGGAGCACGAGCACGTCGGTGTCGATGGTGCGGCAGGCCGCCACCACGTCGAAGGGCTGGTAGCCCCGCCAGCGGTGCCCGGTGCCCCAGTGGAGGTTGTAGGAGCCGACGGTGAGCTCAGCCACGGTCGGCCTCCTGGCCGCGCAACCAGTCCGGCAGCTCGGCGATCGAGTCGAGCACCGGGATGTCGTCGGCGCCCTCCGCCACCTCCAGCTCCCAGGTCACGTGGTAGGGGATGTGCACCCCACGACCGCCGATGGCCCGGACCGGCAGCACGTCGCTGCGGAGCGAGTTGCCGACCATGACGAACTCCCCGGCCGCGATCTCGTGGCGGTCGAGGATGCGCTGGTAGGTGGCTTCGTCCTTCTCCGACACGATCTCCACCCGCCATAGGTGGTCGGCCAGGCCCGACCGGGCCACCTTGGTCTCCTGGTGGAGGAGGTCGCCCTTGGTGATGATCATCACCCGGTAGCTGTCGGTGAGGGCATCGACGGCCTCGACGACGCCGTCGAGCAGCTGCACCGGGTGATCGTGGAGGACCTTGCCGAGGTCGATGATCGACTGGATGGCGGCGCCGTCGACTCGCCCGTCGGTGATCCGGATGGCCGTCTCCACGAGGCTGAGGGTGAAGGCCTTCACCCCGTAGCCGAAGGTGGCGAGGTTGGACCGTTCGACCGCGATGAGGGCGGCGTCGATGGCGTCGTCGTCGACCTCGCAGAACGGGTGCAGCAGCTCGCGGAACCGGTCCTGGGTGTCGACGAACAACGACTCGCTGTGCCAGAGAGTGTCGTCGCCGTCGAGGGCGACCACCTCGATGGAGTCGCTCACGTGCCGGGGTGCTCGGCCATCCACGCCGCCGCCTGGTGGCCGAGGTCGGTGGTGGGCGGTCCGTTCACGATGGGCCACAGCTCCTCGGAGATGCGCCGCCAGTTCCCGGTGGCCCGCAGCTGCCCGAAGATGGCGTAGAGCCCGAGGTTGATGCGCTGGATGATCACGAACGACGGCGGCACGTTGGCCGCCTTCATCACGTCGCCGTGCTCGCCCGACGTGTCGAAGAAGCGGCGCACGGTCTCCGACGCGTACTCGGGCGTGATGGTGGCCACCTCGTCACGGAGGACGAAGTCGTAGAAGTGGCCGAAGTAGTCCTCGATCTGCTCGTCGGTGAAGTGCTCGCCCTTCGTCAGCAGGCCGATCTCGGTGATGATGCGGCGGTACTCGGTGATGTCACGGTCGAGGACCATGGCCTGGATCATCGACTCGAGCACGACGATCTCGTCGGGCTGGAACCGCTTGACCAACCCGAAGTCGAGGAACGTCACCTGGCCCCCGGGCCGGAACAGGTAGTTGCCGGGGTGGGGGTCGCCGTTGAAGGCGTGGAGGCGGTAGAGGCTGCCGAACACGAAGCGGAAGATCGACTCAGCGGCGAGATCCCGCTCCTCCTGGCTCCACGTCTCGAGCACGTCGAACCGCACGCCTTCGGCCAGCTCGGTGGTGAGCACCTTCCCAGTGCTCAGCTCGTCGACCACCTCGGGCACGTGGATGAACGGGTGGCCCCGGTAGAAGTCGGCGAAGAGCCGCTGGTTGTCGGCCTCGAGCCGGTAGTCGAGCTCCTCGACGAGCCGGTCCCGGAGCTCCTCCACGAGCGGCTCGGGCTCGAGGCCGGGGAAGAGCATCCCCATCACGCCGAAGAGGAGCCCGGCGTTGTCGAGGTCGGCTCGGATGGCGTCGCCGACCCCCGGATACTGCACCTTCACGGCGACGGCCCGACCGTCCTTCGTGATGGCCCGGTGGACCTGACCGATCGACGCCGACGCGATCGGCGCCGGGTCCCACGTCTCGAACACCTCGTCGGGCGCGGCGCCGAGCTCGTCCCTGATCACCTGCGCCGACAGCTCCGCGCTCATCGGCGGAGCGTTCGACTGGAGCTCCGCCAACGCCTCGCGCACCGGCTCGGGCATGCCCTGATCGAGGTAGCTGGCCATTTGGCCGAGCTTCATCATGGCGCCCTTCATGTTGCCCAGCGCTTCGGTGATCGACTCCGCGGTCTGCAGCTCGAACTGGGCGTCGAGCTCCTTCTGGCGCTCCGCTGACGCGAAGGCCCGCTTGGCCCGGTGGATGGCGTACTGGCCCCCCGCCTTGGCGCCGACACCGGCCAGGGCCGCATTGCGGGCGCCCCGCGTGCTCCCGAGCACCGGTCCGCCGCCAGCGGTGGCCACGTTGCGCTTGCGTGCCTCCTGCACCGCGATCGCGCCGGCGGTCGCCGCAGCGACGATCCCGGCGATGGCAGCGACGGTGCGAGCCTTCGGCATGGGCGCCGAGGCTATCGACCGCTGGTCGTCGGTTGGTCCGGGGACCGACGACTACCGTCCCCCGCATGACCGACGGGGACATCGACGCCATCAACCTCGCCCTCCTCGTGCTGCGCTGCGGCGTCGGCGCGGTGATGTTGGCCCACGGGATCAACCACATCTTCCGGGGCGGCAAGATCGCCGGCACCGGCCGCTGGTTCGAGAGCCTGGGCATGAAGCCCGGCGTGCTGCACGCCTGGTTCGCCAGCCTGGCCGAGGTGGGCGGCGGAGCCATGCTGGTGCTCGGCCTGGTCACGCCGCTGGCCGCGTCGGCGGTCGTCGGCACGATGCTCGTGGCCTGGATCACCAACCACCGCGGCAACGGCTTCTTCATCTTCCGGCCCGGTGAGGGGTGGGAGTACGTGATGACGCTCACCCTGGTGGGCTTCTCCCTCGCCATCCTCGGCGCCGGCGAGTGGTCCCTCGACGAGGCCCTCGACATCCGCGAGGACCTCGTCGGCGTCACCGGCCTGGTGATCGCGCTGGTGGCCGGCGTGGGTGGCGCAGCGGCACTGCTGGCCGGCTTCTGGCGCCCCCAACCCAAACCCGCCGAGTAGCTACCCCCACGTTCCCGCGATCGCTACCTTGCGGCGGCTAGGTAGGTGGCGACCGTCTTGGCCCCTCGGGGGGCGAGGATGATCGAGTAGTGGTTGGTGTTGTCCACGAGCATCTCGAGGCGGATCGGCCACCGGGCCCGGAGTGGCTCGATGAGCTCGTCGGGGAGGAACGGGGGGGTCTGGTTGAGCAGGCCCCGCGATGCCCGCAGCAGCACCGTCGACTGCTGGAGCTCCATGCCGGCCCGGCGGATGTCCCGGTCGACGAGCAGCTCCCGGCTGTCGACGCGCACTGCTTCCAGCGAGGCCGACGAGCGCAGCTCGGGCTCCTCACCCACCAGGTCGTAGAGCAGGCCGGCCTCGGTGTCGTCGCTCCACACGCCGGGGTCCACGAACGCCGGGTGGGCCCGCCAGAAGTCGAGGTAGGCGTCGCGCGTTTCGAACGTCATCTCGAGACGGGCCAGCGCAGGGCCGAGCACGCCGGCGACCAGCGCGTCGGGGTCGACGCCGTCGGGGAGCGGGAGGGAGACGCCGCCGTCGACCAGCACAACCGAGGTCCAGCGCTTCGGATCGCGGGTGGCGGCAACGGTCGCCACGTAGGCGCCCATCGAATGGCCGGCGAGCACGGCGTGGTCGAGGTCGAGGTGGTCGAGCACCCCGAGCAGGTCGTCGGCGTGCTGGCGCATCCCGTAGGGGCCCGGGAGGGTGCCGGAGCGGCCCCGTCCCCGCAGGTCAGGGGCGATCAGGGTGACGTCGGAGGGCAGGGCCCGGGCCACGGCTTGCCAGGCCCGGTGGGTGCCGGTGATGCCGTGGGCCGCCACCACCACCCTCGGGCCGTCACCCCAGCGTCCGACGTGCAGCAAGCCGCCGTCCACCGGTACGTCGAACGAGTCGTAGTGCTCCAGCCCCATCGCCGGATGCTACGACCACCGTGACCGTTTCGTTACGCGATCACGCCGTCGTTGCGGAGGGCGGCCAGTTCGTCCGCGGACAGGCCGAGCTCGGCGGTGAGGACCTCGTCGGTGTGCTCGCCGAGCCAGGGGATGCGGGTCTCGGGTCCCTCGGCCACGCCGGCGAGCTTCACCGGGTTGCCGGGGATGAGGACGGGGTCGGGCACGCCGTCGGTGCGGGGGAGCTCGACGAGCATGTTGCGGTTGGCGAGGTGGCGGTCGGCCACCACCTCGTCGTCGGTGAAGCACGGCCCCGCCGCGATCCCGGCCGCCGAGAGGGCCTCGCAGGCCTCGATGCGGGTGCGACCGGCGGCCCAGCCCTCGACGGCCGGACGGATGACGTCCTCGAGGTGGTCGATCCAGCCCTGCCGGGTGGCGAAGCGGGGGTCCGCAGGCCAGCCGGGTTGGCCGACCAGCTCGGCGAGGGCCGCGAACTGCGGCTCCCGGCCCACCTGCACGATGAACCAGCCGTCGGCGGCCCGGAAGCCGTGCATGATCAGCGGGGCCAGCGCACCGCCCCGCAGTCCGAGGGACCAGAAGTTGGTGACGAGGTCGGTCATGGCGACCACGGCGTCGAGCATGGCGATGTCGATCTGCTGGCCCTGGCCGGTGCGATCGCGCTGGCGCAGGGCGGCCTGCACGCCGATCACTGCGTAGAGGGCGGCCCCGATGTCGCCGAGGGCCCCCACGGGCGCGGCCAGCGGCGGGTCGTCACCTTGCCGCTTGAACTCGTAGATGCCTGACATGGCCTCGACGATCGGGGCGAAGGCCGGCCAGCCGTCGTAGGGCGAGTCGCCGGAGCTCCCGAAGCCCGACACCGACAGGTAGATCACGCCGGGGTGGACGGCGGCGATGTCGTCGTAGCCGAGGCCGAGCCTGGCCATGGCCCCCGCCTTGGAGTTCTCAGCCACCACGTCGAAGTGCGGCGCGAGGCGGAGCACGAGGTCGCGCCCGGCCGGCGACTTGAGGTCGATGCAGATGCTCCGCTTGGAGAGGTTGTTGCGCAGGAAGGTGGCTCCCACCGACCGACCCTCGGGATCGGTCATGGCCGGCAGCGATCCCCGGCCCAGATCGCCACCTTTGGGGTGCTCCACCTTCACCACGTCGGCGCCCAGTCGACCGAGGAGCTGTGTGGCGTAGGGGAGGGCCTGCATCTGCTCGAGGGCCAGGATGCGGACGCCGTCGAGCGGCTTGCCGGCGCCGGCCGCTCCGGCGTTGGCGATGTCTCCGAGGCGCATCGCGGCGACGTTAGGCGCGGAATGTGACGACCCGTCAGATCCGCTCGTAACGTGATGGGCATGAGCTCGCCTGCTGCCCGCGGCATCCTGGCTGCGGCCGGCTACCTCCCGCACCGCCGGCTCGACCGGTCGACCATCGCGGCGGTGGCCGGCGGTGGTGGCGGGAAGGGCACCCGCACGGTGGCGTCCTACGACGAGGACACCACCACCATGGGCGTGGAGGCGGCCCGGCTGGCCCTGCGGGGCACCGGGCTCACCGAGCGGGCGACGGCTCTCTGGTTCTCGACCGCCAACCCGGCCTACGCCGACAAGACCAACGCCACCGCGGTGCACGCCGCCCTCCGGCTGTCGCCGGCGGCGGCGGCCTACGACGCCAACGGGTCGGTCCGCTCCGCGGTGGGCGCGCTGCGCGCCGGGCTCACGGGGTCGGGCGTGCAGGTGATCGTGAGCGCCGACCTCCGGAGCGGCCTGGCCGGCGGCCCCGACGAGGCCACCTTCGGTGACGCCGGCGCGGCGCTCGTGGTGGGCAGCTCCGACGACGGTCCGCTGCTCGCCGAGCTCATCGGTGCCGGCTCGGTCACCGAGGAGTTCCTCGACCGGTGGCGGGCGCCGGGGGCCTCCCGCTCGAAGGTGTGGGAGGAGCGCTTCGGCGAGACCCGGTACGTCCCGCTCGGCCAGCAGGCGTGGGACGATGCCCTGAAGAGTGCGGGCCTCGTGGCCGACCAGGTCGACCGCGTGATCATCGCTGGCACCCACGGCCGAGCCAACGCCGCGCTGGCCAAGGCCCTGGGGGTGGGTGACAAGCGGGTCGACGACCTGTCGGCCAGCGTCGGCAACACCGGCGCCGCCCAGCCGGCCTTGCTGGTCGCGAGCGCACTCGAGCAGAGCGAGCCCGGCCAGGTGCTCGCCCTCGTCGTGCTCGCGGACGGTGCTGACGTGCTGCTCCTCCGTGCCACCGAGGCGCTGGCGTCCCACCGACCGACCCGGTCCATCGCCGACCAGGCCGCAGCGGGCGCGCCATTGCCCTACGGCACCTACCTCCGCTGGCGGGGCGTGCTGCCGGTGGAGCCGCCCCGACGGCCCGAGCCGGCCCGTCCATCGGCCACCGCGGCTGGTCGCTCGGCCGACTGGAAGTTCGGCTTCGTCGGCTCGGCCGACGACCGGGGCGAGATCCACCTGCCGCCCCAACCCGGCGACCCCAGCGCCGTACCGATGGCCGACGCCGTCGGCACCATCGTCACCTTCACCGTCGATCGCCTGGCCTACTCGCCGAGCCCCCCGATCGTGTTCGCCGTCGTCGACTTCGACGGCGGCGGCCGCCTACCGGTGGAGCTCACCGACGTCGACGTCGACCAGGTGCGCACCAGCGCCCGGGTCGAGCTGACGTTCCGCAAGCTGTTCACGGCCGACGACATCCACAACTACTTCTGGAAGGCACGGCTGGTGCCGGAGCGGGGAGGCTCGTAGTGGGATCCCACGGCATCAAGGACCGCGTCGCGATCGTGGGGATGGGCTGCACCCGCTTCACCGAGCACTGGGACAAAGGCCTCGACGAGCTCCTGCTCGACGCCACGGGCGAGGCCTTCACCGCGGCCGGTGTGACCAAGCAGGACGTCGACGCCTACTGGCTCGGAACCGCCCAGGGCGGCATGAGCGGCATGGTGCTGGCCAAGCCGTTGCGGCTGGAGGGCAAGCCGGTCACCCGAGTCGAGAACATGTGCGCCACGGGCTCCGAAGCCCTCCGGCAGGCGGCCTACGCGGTGGCGTCGGGGGCCTACGACCTCGCCATGGCCGTGGGCGTCGAGAAGGTGAAGGACTCCGGCTACCAGGGCCTCAACGCCTTCCCGGTGCCGGCCGACGGCACGCAGCGCACCCTCACCGCGGCAGCGATGTTCTCGATGGTCGCCCCGGCCTACTCCCAGCGCTACGGCGTGCCGATGGACGAGCTGAAGGCCGTGCTCGCCCGCATCGCGTCGAAGAACCACGCCAACGGCGCCAAGAACCCCCGGGCCCAGTTCCGCCGGGAGATGTCGGTGGAGCAGATCCTGAAGATGCCGAACGTGGCCGGCGACCTCTCGGTGTTCGACTGCGCCGGCGTGGCCGACGGTGCCGCCGCCGCCATCGTGTGCCGGGCCGAGGACGCCCATCGGTACACCGACTCGCCGCTCTACGTGAAGGCGCTGTCCTTCGTGGCCGGCAACGGGTCGGGCCTCACCGATCCCTCGTACGACTACACCACCTTCCCCGAGATCGTGGCCTGCGCCCAGGACGCCTACGCCCAAGCCGGCGTCACCGACCCGAGGGCCGAGCTGGCCATGGCCGAAGTCCACGACTGCTTCACGCCCACCGAGCTGGTGCTCATGGAGGACCTCGGCTTCTGCGAACGGGGCACGGCGTGGAAGGAGGTGCAGGCCGGCGCCTTCGACCTTGCCGGCGACCTCCCCGTGAACCCCGACGGTGGCCTGAAGTCGTTCGGCCATCCCGTGGGGGCGTCGGGCCTCCGCATGATGTTCGAGGCCTGGCTGCAGCTCCGGGAGCAAGCACCCACCGATCGGCAGATCGCCACCACGGCTGACCGCCACCTCGCCCTCACCCACAACCTGGGTGGCTACCCCGGCGAGATGGTGAGCTTCGTCTCCATCCTCGGCACCGAGCTCGGCTAGAGCTCGACGAGGCCATGCCGGGCGGGACCTTGGGTACGGTGACGGCCGTGCGTCCGAGGCCGAACCGCCGCCGCTGGCTCGCCCTCGTGGCGGTGCTGCTGTTGCCGGTGACGGCCTGCAGCTCGGATGACGGTGACGGCGACCAGGTCGAGAGCAGCGACTCGGCCGACGTTGCATCGCAGCTGCCCGACCGCGCCGCCGAGTTCGTCGACGCCGTGTTCCGCGTCGAGACCGAAGGCTGCGGCTGGATCGGGTCGGGCTCCGGGTTCGCCATCGACGCCCACCACGTCGTCACCAACCACCACGTGGTCGCCAACGACAGCTCGCCCGTCGTGCGCACCCAGTCGGGGAAGGAGCTGCGCGGGCGGGTCATCGGCTCGACAGCGCGACCCGACCTGGCGGTGATCGCGCTCGACGAGGACCTGCCCACGACGGTGTCCTGGGCCGACACCAACGCCATCGAGCCGACCGAGGGCCTCGTGGTGATGGGCTTCCCGGTGCCCGAGCGCACCTTCAAGATCAGCACGGGGGAGGTGGTGGCCTTCCAGCCGCCCAACACGCGCGAGGCCCTCATCGCCAACAACCCCATCGACCGTGGGAACAGCGGCGGACCGGCGCTGCGCCGTGACGGCACGGTGGCGGGGGTGGTGACCGAGATGGCCACACGGGACGACGACGGCCAGCGGGTGGCCATCGTGTTCACGTCGAACGCCGTGCGGCGCATCGCGGAGCGGTTCATCGCGTCGCCGACCGAGGTGCTGAGCAGCTGCGGTCTCGGACCCGACTACGTGCCCGAGGTGCCCACCGACTTCGA
>JALYWQ010000211.1 GCA_030852625.1 Actinomycetota bacterium | reverse complement strand
GCCTCGGCGGCACCGGCGCCGGCGCCCGCCTTGCGGGACTTGGCCGACTTCGAGCGCTCGAGGAGGTGGGCCGGGATCTTGCTGGCCGCTTCACTGGCGGGCTTGTCGTCGCCGCCGCTCGCGCCGGCATCGGCCGGGGCGTCGGCGGGCGAGGAGGCGGCCGCCTTGGCGCGGGCCTCTTCCGCTCGCTTGCGCAGGTGCTCGGGGATTTCCGTCATGTGATCAGTCCCTGCCTACAGCGGTCCGGAGATGCCGCCGTCCTTGCGCACCCGCCAGAAGTGGATCGCCATGAAGATGACGATCACGAACGGGAGCATCAGGACGTGGAGCACGTACCAGCGGAGCAGCGTGTCGGACCCGATCTCGACGCCACCGAGGAGCACGAAGCGCACCTGGTCGCCGAACACCGGGGTGTAACCCATCATGTTCGTACCCACCGTCACGGCCCAGAGGGCCAGCTGATCCCACGGCAGCAGGTAGCCGGTGAAGGACAGCAGCAGGGTGAGCGTGAGCAGGATCACGCCGATCACCCAGTTGAACTCCCGCGGCGGCTTGTAGGCCCCGTGGTAGAAGACGCGGGCCATGTGCAGGAACACCGACAGCACCATGAGGTGGGCCGCCCATCGGTGCATGTTCCGCACGAGGAGGCCGAAGGTGACCGAGGTCTGCAGCGTGTAGATGTCGTTCCACGCCTGCGCCGCGGTGGGTCGGTAGAAGAACATCAGGAAGATGCCCGTGACCGTGAGCAGGATGAAGAGGAAGAAGGAGAGGCCGCCGAGGCAGAGCGTGTAGCTCACCTTCACGGCGTGGCGCTTCACCTTCACCGGGTGCAGGTGGTACAGCACCGAGTTCATGATCACGTAGGACCGGTTCCTGGGGGAATCGGTGTAGCCGTTGCGGAAGATGGAGCCGGGCCGGAAGATCGAGTTCCAGGCCTGGCTGCTCTGCACCTTCTCGGGGAGCTGCTTCAGCGCGTCAGCGGCCTTCTCGGCGGCGCTCTTGTCTCCCATCGTGTCTGCCACGGTGAACCTTTCTCCCTATCCGAGCCGCATGCCGTAGCCGTAGCCGTGGGCGTTGGTGCGCTGATGGAAATCGCCGTTGGGGTCGGGGTCGCCGACCTTGCCCATGATGATGACGCCCGTCGGGCACCGGTCGACGCAGAGGGCGCACCGGGTGCAGACGTCGTCGTCGATCAAGAAGATGACCTTGTCGTTGGGGTCGACGCCCGGCTGGTCGACGTCGACCACCTCGTCGATGGCATCCGTGGCGACCATGTGGATGCACTTCCACGGGCAGATGTCGACGCAGCCCTCACAGAGGATGCACTCCGACTGATCGATGTGGATGAACTGCTTGGGCTTGACGGCCTTCGACAGCCAGTCCGCGTTGACCTCTTGCAGGACGTAGTCGTCCCGGAACTCGGGCATCGGCGGGTTGGCGTCGGTACGGGCCATCGGGATCAGCTCTTCCGCGCCAGGGGGCGCCCGTAGGCGGTGGTCGGGACCTCGACGGCCTTGGTCTTGCTGCGGTTCTGCCACTGGACGAAGTGCCAGACGTGCAGCGTGAGGCCGGCGCCGTAGATGGCGAGGACGATGAAGTCACGGAGCACCACGTAGGTGACCGTGAACGGCAGGAACCTGCCAGGCTCGAAGACATCGGCGGGACCGTGGAAGATCCGGTCGGCGCGCCAACCCCATTCGGCATCCGCGAGGGTGATCCACTGGTGCGGCACCACGCCGTACCAGAGCATCATGACGAAGAAGACGAACGTGGCGGCGCCCATCGCTTCACCCCAGGAGAGGAAAGCGCCGACAGGACGGCGCTTGCTGTACGCCACGATGGCGACATCACCAAGGATTGCAACGATCAGCGATGTGGCGAACGCGATCACTCGCGGCGGCTCCCTCGTGAAATCGCTCACATTCTACCCGGGAGAGTTGGGAACGCCCCGGCGGACGGGTCCGGTCTAGCACGCGCTGTCCGGCCCGATCACATCCGGGCGCACTCCGGCTAGCCCTCGCCACGTGGTGCTCGGTCACGGCCCGGACGTTCTACGTCGCAGAGCTCTGGTTGGTTCGGGGCGGCTGGGAGCGTCTAGGTTCGCTGCCAACATGCCCCGTCGCCGGAGGACCGTGAAGGCGTGACCGAGATCCCCGAGCACCTGCTCAAGCGCTCCAAGGAACGCCGTTCCGCCATCGGCGGCGGCGACGACGCCTCCACCGAGGCGAGCGCTCCCAGCGAGTCCGCTCCTGCTGCGGCCGTCGAAGCGGCCCCGGCCAAGGCCGCCGCACCGGCGGCCCCCGAGCCGAAGCCTGCGCCCAAGCCCGACCGGCCCGAGGTGGCGGCCTACAAGAGCCGTCGCAAGATCCCCTACTGGGCCATGCCCGTGCTCGCCGGCCTTCCCCTGTGGGCCTACGTCTACCAGGCCACCCTCGAGCCGCCGCCCGCCGGCGAGGACACCCCGCTCGCTCTCGGCGAAGAGGTGTACATCAGCTGCCAGGCCTGCCACGGCGCCAGCGGCGGCGGTGTGAGCGGCCCGGCCCTCACCGGCGTGCTCGAGACCTTCCCGGACTACCGGGACCACATGGTGTGGGTCCGCCTCGGCTCCGATGGCTGGCCCACCGACGTCTACGGCGCCGATGACAAGAACAAGAACGGCGGCATGCCGCCGCACGACTTCTCCGACGCCGAGCTGGCCGAGGTCGTCCTCTACGAGCGGGTCGCCTTCGGCGGTCTCGACCCGCTGAGCGAGGAAGCCCTCGAGCTCGAGGCCATCTCCCACGGCGAGCTCACCCTCGAAGAGGCCGGACTCGGCGAGATCGCCGAACGCGACGGCGTCGACCCGGCCGCCCTGGCCGAGCCCTGATCCGCTCGGCTCCGGCCGTCGCGGCCGTAGCCTGATCTCGTGACGAGCCTTCCGCACCGGCACGACGTGCTCGTCATCGGCGGGGGGCCGGCGGGCGCCGCCACCGGCCACTGGTTGGCGCGGGCCGGGCATGACGTCGTCGTCGTGGAGAAGAAGACCTTCCCGCGCGAGAAGACCTGCGGCGACGGGCTCACGCCGCGGGCCGTCACCCAGCTCCGGGCGATGGGGCTCGAGGATCGCATCGAGGCGTCGCACCACCGCTACGACGGCCTCCGCTGCATCGCCCACGGCGTCACGCTCGAGCTCCAGTGGCCCGATCACCCGGTCCACCCCAGCCACGGCTACGTGGTGCGCCGGCGCGACCTCGACACGATGGTGGCCGAGGAGGCCGCCGCCCGCGGCGCCACGCTGCTGCAGGGCACCGAAGCCCTCCGTCCGATCATCCGGGACGGGCTGCTGCGGGGCGCCGTCGTGAAGGACAAGGCCACCGACGAGGAGCGCGAGCTCCACGCCCGCTACGTGGTGATCGCCGACGGGTCGCTGTCCCGCTTCGGTCGGGCCCTCGGCAACCAGCGCGACAAGCGCGTGGTGCAGGGCACCGCCATCCGGGGCTACTTCGAGAGCCCGCTGCACGACGACCCGTGGATCGAGTCGGCCCTCGACGTGCGCGACCGCAACGGCGACGCCCTCCCCGGCTACGGCTGGATCTTCCCGTGCGGCGACGGCACCATCAACGTCGGCATCGGGCTGCTGTCCACCTTCCGCGGGTGGAAGGACATCAACACCACGAAGCTCATGTACGAGTGGGCGTCGACCCTTCCCGAGCACTGGGGCATCGATCCCGACGCCATGCTCGGCAAGGCCACCAGTGGGCGCCTCCCGATGGGCGGTTCGATCCACCCGAAGAGCGGCCCCAACTGGCTCGTCGTCGGCGACGCCTCGGGGTCGATCAACCCCTTCAACGGCGAGGGCATCGACTACGCCTACGAGACCGGGCGCATGGCCGCCGGGTTGCTCGACGAGGCCCTCCGCACGGGATCGGCCATGCCGCTCGGCCGCTACCCCGACCTCCTCGAGGAGGAGTACGGGCTGTACTTCCGGGTGGCCCGGGCCTTCGCCGTCGTCATCGGCCAACCGGCGCTGATGCAGAAGCTCACGCTCATCGGCGTGCAGTCCCGCTCCCTCATGGAGTGGGTGCTGCGCATCATGGCCAACCTGCTCCGTCCCGAGGAGCTCGGTCCCGCGGAGCTGGCCTACAGAGCGGTGGCCAAGGTCGCGGGCCTGGTCCCGGACCGCATCCCGGCCTGACGCCGGTTCAGGCCTCCGGCCGGTCGACCTCGTCGGTGCGGTCGCTGACCTCGGCGTCCTCGAGGGGAACGGCGTTGGCAGGGACCGGGGTGGCGCCTTCGATGCCGGGGACCATGCCGGCGGCGATGTCGCCCTGGAGCTGCTTGCGGACCCGGAACCAGATCCAGAACGAGGCGAGCACCAGCGCGATGCAGAGGTACTGGGCGCCGGTCATCTGCAGCACCCGCTCGTCGTTGGCGCGGAGCGAGTCGGACCAGAAGCGCCACACGCCGTACCAGCCGCAGAAGAGGGCCATGGCGGTGCCGGGCTGGAGCTTGGTCTTCCGCAGGTAGAGCAGGTACGTGAGGATGAGGAACAGCACCAGCAGGTAGATCATCTCGTAGAGGGCGGCGTGGTGGAACACCATCCCCTCCCGCAGCGGCTCGTCGCCGATGGTGCCCTCCCGCACCGAGCCACCGTCGTAGCGGACGGCGAGGAAGAAGTTGGTCACCCGCCCGAAGTGCTCGCCGACGGAGTAGCAGGCGACGCGGCCGAACGCGAGGCCGATGGCCAAGCCGTAGGCGTAGCCGTCGAGGCTGTGCCAGCGGGTGAGCCGGTTCCACTTCCGGTACACCATGTACCCGAGGGGGACGGCGAAGATGAACCCGCCGCTGAACTGCAGCCCGCCCTGCCAGATGGCGATCACGTCGAGCGGGGAGTCGATCTGGTCGGTGTGGGACAGCACCCAGGTGATCCGACTGCCGATGACCCCGCCGAGCACCATGCGCATGGCCAGCGCGTAGGTGGTGTCGCGAGGCACGCCGTGGGCCTCGCCGTGGCGGGCCGCCAGCCAGGCGCCGAGCAGGACGCCGATGGCCACCATGAAGCCGAACGTGCGGAGGCCGAACCCTCCCAACGAGATGGTGGGGAACGTGGTGTAGGGGATGGCCGCGAGCACGACACATCGTGGCACGGCGCCGGGCCGGCCCGTGACTCCTACGAGGGCGAGCGAGGCTCGGTCTGCTCGGGTGCGGCGTCGGTGTCACCCGACGCCACCACCGGCGCGGGGCCCTCGCCGGGGGCCACCTCGGGCAGCACGGCGTGGCCACCGAACTGCTCGCGGAGGGCGGCGATGGCCCGCATGGCCATGCCGTCCTGGTCCTGGCTCGCGAAGCGAGCGTAGAGCGCAGCGGTGATGACCGGGATCGACACGCCCCGCTCGACGGCGGCGTGCACCGTCCACCGGCCCTCCCCCGAGTCCTGCGCCACGGGGGCCAGGTCGTCGAAGTCGGGGTGCTGGTCGAGGGCTCGCACGAACAGGTCGAGGAGCCACGAGCGCACGACGCTGCCCTCCCGCCAGGCGCTCAGCGCGCCCTCGGCGTCGATGCCGAGGCCCGAGCGGGCCAGCAGCTCGTACCCCTCGGCGTAGGCCTGCATGAGGCCGTACTCCACGCCGTTGTGCACCATCTTCGTGAAGTGGCCGGTGCCGGCCGGACCCGTGTGCACGAAGCCGCCCACCGGCGCGAGGGCGTCGAAGATCGGCTGGGCCAGCGCCACGTGCTCGGCCTCGCCGCCCACCATCAGGCAGTACCCCTCGGTGCGGCCCCACACGCCGCCGCTCGTGCCGGCGTCGATGTAGCCGATGCCGACACCCTTCAGCGCCTCGGCCCGGCGGCAGCTGTCCTGCCAGTTCGAGTTGCCGCCGTCGATCACGAGGTCGCCGGGGAGGAGGTTGCCCTGCAGCCAGGCGATGGTGTCCTCGGTGGGACCGCCGGCGGGCACCATCACCCACACCACGCGGGGCTCGGGCAGCGCGGCCACCAGCTCGTCGAGCGAGGCCACGTCGGTGACGGCACTGAAGGCGTCGTAGCCCACCACCTCATGACCCTGCGCGCGAAGGCGCTCGGCCATGTTGCCGCCCATCTTCCCGAGTCCGATCAGCCCGACCTTCATGCTCATCGTTGCTCGCTCCGGTCGTCGCGCGTCATCCCGGCGCCCCCGCGATGGTCCGGAGCTCGGCCATGGTGACCCGTCCGGCTCGCCGGCCTCGCCCTCGGAGGGTGTGCAGGTCGCCGGCGGCCTGAGCCGCGAGGAGGTGACCGAACCCGAAGCCCCGCCCGGGGATGTCGATGTCCTCGGCGTCGTCGGCGTGGACCTGCACGCACACGATGGCGTCGGGACCGCCCTTGTGGAGCTGGCCGGTGGAGTGCAGGAAGCGCGGGCCGTAGCCCACCGTGGTGGCCGAGCGGAAGCGGTCGCGGATGGCGGCCTGGAGGTCGCGCAGCAGTTTCTCGCGCCGGGGCGTGCGGTGGAAGTAGGCCGTCAGCGCCACGTAGTCGCCGCGCTTGGTCGAGCGCAGGTGGCGCAGCAGCCTGGCTGGAAAGCCAGGTGCCGTCGCATCCAGCTTGCCGCCCTCGTCGGGCAAGACCCCGTTGGCGGCGTGCTCGGCCAGCAGCCGCACGGTGTTGTCCTTGGACTCCTGCACGTTGGGCTGGTCGAACGGGTTGATCTCGAGCACGCGGCCCGCCACCGCGGTGGCGAACTCCCACCGCAGGAACTGCGCGCCGAGCGGACCGAACACCCGGATGTCCGCGACGTCGTCGGAC
>JALYWQ010000184.1 GCA_030852625.1 Actinomycetota bacterium | reverse complement strand
GGTGTGGAAGCGGGACCATGCTCCGAAGCGGGGCTTCCCGTACGACCCCGACACCGTCTTCGCCGGCGAGTGAGCCAACGGCGGCGGGCGTCGGCATGAGGATCGACGACGTCGCCGCCCGCGGCTTTCAGGCCGGCGCCGCGGCATACGAAGCGGCCCGTCCGGGCTACCCCGATGCGGCCGTGGCGGTGCTCGCCGCGGCGTTGGACATCGGCCCCGGCCGGTCGGTGTGCGATCTCGCCGCCGGCACCGGAAAGTTCACCCGCCGGCTGGTGGAGCTCGGGGCCGACGTCACCGCGGTGGAGCCGGTCGAGGGGATGCGCGACCAGCTCCGATCGGTGCTCCCCTCGGTACAGGTGGTCGAGGGGGCGGCGGAGGAGATCCCGCTCCCCGACGGGTCGGTCGACGTGGTCACGGTTGCCCAGGCCTTCCACTGGTTCGAGGCACCGGCTGCGCTCGCCGAGATCCGGCGGGTGCTGCGCCCCGGCGGGGGGTTGGCCATCCTCTGGAACGAGCGGGACGAGGCCACCGCGTGGGTCGCCGAGATGAGCCGGCTCATCAGCTGGCACGAGCGCACCGTCTCGCGGTACCAGCACACCGACTGGAGCGCGGTCGTGGCGGCCGCCGGCGGGTTCACCCCGTTGCAGGAGCAGCGGGTGTCCTGGGAGCAGCCGATGACCCGCGACCTGCTCGCCGACCGGGTCCGCTCGATCAGCTACATCGCCGTGATGCCCGAGCCGCAGCGGGAGCGCCTCGTCGCCTCGGTCGACGCCCTCGTGGCCCGGCGCGCCGAGCCCTTCCCGCTGCCCTACCTCTGCCGCGTGCAGTGGGCCACCCGGGGGACCTGACCCGACGCCGCCAGGACGCCGTCCTCGGCTGGTGGGTCGCCCGGCAGCGCGACCTGCCGTGGCGCCGGACGCGGGACCCGTGGGCCGTCCTCGTGTGCGAGGTGATGGCCCAGCAGACGCAGGTGGCTCGAGTCGCCGAGCGGTGGCCGGTGTTCCTCGAGCGGTTCCCGACCCCGGCGGCGTGCGCGGCGGCGCCGGTCGCCGACGTGCTCCGGCTGTGGAGCGGCCTCGGGTACAACCGACGGGCCCTGGCCCTGCACCGCTGCGCCACGGAGGTGGTGGAGCGGCACGGCGGCGCGCTCCCGTCGGACCTGGCCGCGCTGCTGGCCCTCCCGGGCGTGGGCCCCTACACCGCCCGGGCGGTGGCGGCCTTCGCCTTCGAGCTCGACCACGGCATCGTCGACACGAACACCGCCCGGGTGCTGGCCCGCTGGACCGGGCACTCGCTCGGCAGCCGGGCCGTGCAAGCCGCCGCCGACGAGGTCGTGCCGGCGGGGGAGTCGTGGGGGTGGAACCAGGCCATGCTCGACCTCGGCGCGACCGTCTGTCGCCGGCGGGTTCCCGATTGCGAGGAGTGCCCCGTCCTTGACCTGTGCAGCTGGGCCCAGGCCGGTTGGCCGCCCCCGGACCCCGCCGACGGCACCGCCGGGGTGTCCGTGACGCAATCGCGGTTCGACGGCAGCGATCGCCAGGGGCGGGGCCGCCTCGTGGAGGCCCTGCGTGTGGGCGCCGTCGCCCGCGAGGACCTGGCCCCGACGATGGGGTGGCCCGACGACCCCGCCCGGGCCGAGCGGGTGGCGGCCACGGTGGTCGCCGACGGGCTCGCGCTCGAGGAAGACGGCCGCTACCGCCTCCCGTGATGCAGTTCGAGCGGTCGTCGCCGCTCAGCTGGTGACGAAGTCGACGATGAGCCGGTTGACGACGTCGGGGCGCTCGACGTGGAGGAAGTGGCCGGCGTCGTCCACCACCTCCATGCGCGACCCCGGAGCAGTGAGGAACGCCGGGGCGGTCTCGGCCACCTCGAGCCCCATGCAGCCGTCGGTGCGGCCGTGGAGGTACAGGGTGGGCTGGGTGGTGGGCTCGTTGCCCCTGTTCTGCACCGCGTCGAGGGCCGGATCGACGCCGACGCCCCCGAGGGTGGCGCGGTAGTAGCCGAGCGCGGCAGCCAGGTTGGCCGGGTCGCGCAGGGCGTCCTTCACGTGAGGGAGGTCGTCGCTGGCGTCGTACCCCGGCGACCAGTCGGCCCAGAGGCCGTCGATGAAGGCCAGGTCGTCCATGCCGACGACCATGTCGGCCAGCCCGTGCTGGAAGAAGAACATGTACCAGGACCGCTTGAGCTGGGCGTAGGTCAGGAACCCGCCGGCCACCGATCCCGCCGGGGGGACCGCTGCGGTGACGACGCGCTTCCAGCGGTCGGGGGCCTCGTTGGCCGCGATGTAGGTGGCCATGGCGCCCCAGTCGTGCCCGATGATGACGGCGTCGCCGTCGCCGCCCAGCTCCTCGTGGAGGGCGATGGCATCGAGGGCCACGGCGGCGGTCTGGTACCGACCATCGGCGGGGATCGCCGTCGGGGCGTAGCCCCGGAGGAACGGTGCGACGGCGCGGAAGCCGGCGTCGGCCAGGGCCGGCAGGAGGTGCCGCCAGGTCCACGCCGAGTCCGGGAAGCCGTGGAGGCAGAGGGCGAGGGGCCCCTCACCTGCTTCGAGGTAGCCGAACTCGAGGTCGTTGGCCGTGACGCGGCCTTCGGTGATCGCCATGGGCCGGACCGTACCCGTCGCCGCTTGCCGTCGCGATCGTCGTGCTCGCGAGCGGTGCTGAGACTCCCGTCACACGACCTGACGTGAACGGCTACGCGCCGGTAACGTGACGGCGAACCGGGGAATGGGGGACCCACTGCTCAACGTCAGTTTCTTCGGGGTACGTGGGTCGACCCCGTGCTCCTGCGACGCCAACCGTCGATACGGGGGCAACACCTCGTGTGTCGCGCTCGAGTCGCCCGGCCACGCACCGATCGTCCTCGACCTGGGGACCGGTCTTCGCTTCTGGGGTGAGACGCTCGACGCCGCCGAGCCGTTCGCAGGATCCGCCCTCGTCACGCACATCCACTGGGACCACGTGCAGGGCCTGCCGTTCTTCACGCCCGTGCTCAAGCCCGGTGCCAGCTTCGACATCTACGGCCCGCCGCAGCCGGACGAGGGCTCGCTCGGCGAGGCGTTCTCCGAGTTCATGCGGCCCCCGTTCTTCCCCGTCACCACGAAGGACCTCCTCGGCGACATCCGGTTCCACGACGTGGCCAGCGAGGACCTCGAGCTCGACGGCGCCAAGGTGAAGGTGCGCCCCGTCCCCCACGTGGGCCTCACCAACGGCTACCGGGTGGAGATGGGCGGCGCCACCGTGGCGTACCTGTCCGATCACCAGATGCCGGTCGACGGCAGCCACGAGATCACCGACGCCGTCCTCGAGCTCTGCGATGGCGTCGACCTCCTGATCCACGACGCGCAGTACACGGCCGAGGAGTTCCCGGCCAAGGCCACCTGGGGCCATTGCACGTCGGACTTCGCGGTGCACGTGGCCAAGGAAGCGGGCGCCCGGCGCCTCGTGCTCTTCCACCACGACCCGCTCCACGACGACGACAAGGTCGACGACATCGTCGAGTACACCTCGGCCCTTCCCGAGGCCGAGGGCATCGAGGTCATCGGGGCCCGCGAGGGCCTCGTCGTGTCGTTCCCGTAGCGGTTGCTCGCTCCGGGTACGTTCGGTGGCGCATGAGCGCCAACCTGCCCTTCGACTCCGCCCGCTACCGCCAGGTCCTCGGGCACTTCACCACCGGTGTCACCGTCGTCACCGCTGCGGCTGCCGACGGGCCGGTCGGCCTGGCTGTCGGGTCGTTCAGCTCGGTCTCGCTCGACCCGCCGCTGGTGGGGTTCTTCCCGGACAAGTCGTCGTCGTCCTGGCCCAAGATCGAGGCCGCCGGCACCTTCTGCGTGAACATCCTCGCCGACGACCAGGAGGACGTGTGCCGCCGGTTCGCCATGAAGGGTGACGACAAGTTCGCCGGGCTCGGATGGCAGCCGGCCGGCTCGGGCGCACCGCTGATCGACAACGTGTTGGCCTGGATCGACTGCGACGTCCACTCCGTCACGGACGCCGGTGACCACTACCTCGTGCTCGGTGCGGTGCGCGACCTCGGCGTGGCCGAGGAGGGCACCCCGTTGCTCTTCTTCCGGGGCGGCTACGGCCGCTTCACGCCGTAGCCATGGCCATCTACGCCCTGGGCGACATCGAGCCCACCATCCACGCCACGGCCTACGTCCACCCCGACGCCGTCGTGATCGGCGAGGTGGAGCTGGGCCCCGAAGCCTCGGTGTGGCCGGGTGCCGTGCTCCGCGGCGACCCGGGCGGGATCGTCGTCGGTGGCGGCACCTCGATCCAGGACGGAACGGTGGTGCACACCACACCGATCACCCCCACGCGGGTCGGGGCCGACTGCGTGATCGGGCACCTCGTCCACCTCGAGGGGTGCACGATCGGCCACGGGTGCCTCGTGGGTTCCGGCGCCATCGTGCTCAACGGTGCGATGATCGAACCCGGTGCCCTCGTCGGGGCCGGGGCTCTCGTCCCCGGGTCGATGACCGTCCCCAGCGGAGCCATGGCCCTCGGGGTGCCGGCCACCATCAAGCCCGACAGCGTCAACGGCGAGCAGCACATCGCGCCCGGGGTGTGGATGTACCGCGAGCGGGCCAAGACCTACCGCGAGCAGCTCCGCCGCCTCGACTGAGGTCTGCTCAGGCGGCGTCGAGCCGAACGGGAGCATCAGCGGGTCAGAAGAGGGGCGCGCCCTCGGCGCCGGTCCACTTCGTGATGTCGGCCCCCTTCACCCCGAACTCGCCCAGCTTCCCCATGAACCCGAGGAAGTGGGCGCTGGCGCTGTGGGCGTCCGACGCGGCCTGGTCCCGCCACTGCTCGGACACGTGGAAGCGGCCCTCGTCCTGGAGGTCGCCCGAGAAGGTGTACGACACACAGCCGTCCTCGGCCCGGGTGTCGGCCATGAGCGAGGTGACGGCGTCGATGAACTCGGCCCGCTTGGCGGGGTCGATGTCGATGGTGCCGGTGACGAGGATGGTGTCGGACATGAACCGGTTCTAGCGGACCCCGCCGAGGTGGGCTTGCAGGGTCGGAATTGTTACCATCGGGATAGGAGAAATCCCCCAACGCCTTCTCCGTCGAAAGGGCCCGCATGGCTGTCACCGACCTGGACCTCTCCAAGTACTCGCTCGGCTGGAGCGATGCGGAGGACTACGTCTTCAAGCCCAAGCGCGGCCTCGACGAGAACATCATCCGCGAGATGTCGTGGATGAAGGGCGAGCCCGACTGGATGCTCGACTTCCGCCTGAAGTCCTACCGGGCCTTCAAGAAGCGCCCGATGCCCCGTTGGGGCGGCGACATGTCGGAGATCTACTTCGACGACATCTACTACTACATCAAGCCCACCAACTCGCAGGTCGACGAGTGGGACGAGCTGCCCGACGCCATCAAGCAGACCTACGAGAAGCTCGGCATCCCCGAGGCCGAGCGGAAGTACCTCGCCGGCGTCACCGCCCAGTACGAGTCCGAGGTCGTCTTCCACCGCAACCGGGAGGATCTCGAGAAGCAGGGCGTGATCTTCACCGACATGGACACTGCTCTCCGGGAGTACCCGGAGCTGGTGAAGCAGTACTGGGCCAAGGTCATCCCGGCCAACGACAACAAGTTCTCGGCCCTCAACTCCTCGGTGTGGTCGGGCGGCTCGTTCATCTACGTCCCCCCGGGCGTCGAGGTGGACATGCCGCTGCAGGCCTACTTCCGCATCAACGCGGAGAACATGGGCCAGTTCGAGCGCACCCTGATCATCGCCGACGAGGGCTCGAAGGTGCACTACATCGAGGGCTGCTCGGCCCCGACGTACACGTCGGACTCGCTGCACTCGGCCGTGGTCGAGATCGTCGTCAAGCCCTCGGCCCGGGTCACCTACACGACCATCCAGAACTGGTCGAACAACGTCTTCAACCTGGTCACCAAGCGGGCCCGGGTCGAGGCCGAGGGCCACATGGAGTGGATCGACGGCAACATCGGCTCCCGCCTGACCATGAAGTACCCGGCCGTCTGGCTCGTGGGCCCCAAGGCCTCGGGCGAGGTGCTCTCCGTGGCCTACGCCGGTGCCGGCCAGCACCAGGACACCGGCTCCAAGATGGTCCACGCCGCACCGGAGACCACGTCGAAGATCGTCTCGAAGTCGATCAGCAAGGACGGCGGCCGCACCTCCTACCGCGGCCTGGTCCGGGTCGAGGACGACGCCTACGGCTGCAAGAGCCACGTCCAGTGCGACGCCCTCATCCTCGACGAGGACAGCGTCAGCG
>JALYWQ010000182.1 GCA_030852625.1 Actinomycetota bacterium | reverse complement strand
CCGTTGCCGACCGACGACAGGACCCCGACGCCGGTGACGGCGACCCGGCGACCGGACACGACTGGCTAGCCCAGCTTCCCGGTGACGAGGTCGACGGCGTCGCCGACGGTGGTGATGTCGGCCAGCTCCTCTTCCTCGACGGTGATGTCGAACTCGTCCTCGAGCGCCATCACGAGCTCGGCCAGGTCGAGGCTGTCGGCGTCGAGGTCGTCGGCGAACTTGGCGTCCCTGGTGACCTGGGCGGCGTCGACGGAGAGGACCTGCACCGCGAGTGCGGTGAATCGCTCCATGGTGTCGCTCATCGAAGGTTGCTCCTTGTTGCTGTTCGGGTTGGGGGAGAGTCTGCCCGGTCGTGGACTAGAAGCCCATGCCGATGCCGCCGTCGACCGGGAGGACGGCGCCGGTGACGAAGGCCGCTTCGTCGGAGGCGAGGTAGGCGACCGCGGCGGCGACCTCGTCGGGTTGGCCGATGCGACCGACCGCCGTGAGCTCGCCCATGGCCGTGATGCTGGCCTCGGGGAGGTCGTTGAGGAGATCGGTGGCGATGGGGCCGGGGCTGACGACGTTGGCGGTGATGCCCCGAGCCCCGTACTCGCGCGCGATCGAACGGGTGAGGCCGATGAGGCCGGCCTTCGACGCCGCGTAGTTCGACTGCCCCGGCGCACCGATGTAGGCGTTCACCGACGACACGGTGATGATCCGGCCCCACCGGGCCCGCATCATCTTCGGCACCACCCGCTTGGCCAGCCGCCACACCGACGTGAGGTTGGTGGCGATGACGGCGTCGAAGTCCTCGTCGGACATCCGGACGAGCAGGCCGTCGCGGGCGATCCCGGCGTTGGCCACCAGGACCTCGACGGCGCCGAGCTCGCCCTCCACCGTGGCGACGGCGGCCTCGAGCTGGTCGGCGTCGGTGACGTCGCACTGCACCGCGAGCAGACCGGCCTCGTCGACCGGGGTGGACGACGACGTGACCGCCACCCGGTGGCCGTCGGCCGCGAAGCGACGGGCGCACGCCAGCCCGATGCCGCGGCTGCCGCCGGTGACGAAGACCGTTCGAGGGGTCTGGTCGCTCATGCCGACCATTCGAGCACGGCCGAGGCCCAGGTCATGCCGGCCCCGAACCCGATCAGGAGCAGGCGGTCGCCCGGCTGCAGCCGACCGGCGTCGGCGGACTCGGCGAGGGCGAGGGGGATCGATGCCGCGGAGGTGTTGCCGAAGCGGGCCAGGTTGCCCGCCGTCCGGTCCTCGTCGATGCCGAGCTTGGCGCAGGCTGAGGCGATGATCCGGGCGTTGGCCTGGTGGGGCACGAAGAGGGTGAGGTCGTCGGGCCCGATCCCGGCTCGTTCGAGCGCTCGGGTGGCCGAGTCGACCATCACCCGGACGGCCCGGCGGAACACCTCGGGCCCGTCCATGTGGATGGTGCCGCCGGTCTCGGCGTGCAGGATGTGCCGCAGCGATCCGTCCGACCCGAGGTCCCAGCCCAGCAGCCCGCCGGGGCCGGCACCGTCGTCGGCTCGTTCGAGCACCACGGCCCCGCCGCCGTCGCCGAAGAGGATCGCGGTCCCGCGGTCGTCCCAGTCGACGATCCGCGACATCGTCTCGGCCCCGATGAGGAGCACCCGTCGAGCCCCCGCCCGGAGGTGGCCGTCGGCGGCCACCAGGCCGTAGACGAAGCCCGAGCACGCCGCGTTGAGGTCGAAGGCCCCGCCGGTGATCCCGAGCTCGTGCTGCACGGTCGAGGCCGTCGCAGGCATGGCTGCGTCCGGGGTCGACGTGCAGAGGAGCACGAGATCGATGTCGGCGGCGCTTGCGCCGGCCCGCGCCAGTGCGTCCCGGCCGGCGTCGATGGCGAGGCCCGAGGTGGTGCCGCCGATGCGCCGCTCACGGATGCCCGTGCGCTCGACGATCCACTCGTCGCTGGTGTCGAGGCTGGCTTCGAGGTCGACGTTGGTGACGACCTTCTCGGGCAGGGCCGTGCCCCACCCGCTCAGGCGCAAGGGTGAGCGGTCCACCTCACCCATCTTGCTGCACTCGGAGCCTGGCGTCGTGTGAAGGCTGCGTCACGCGGAGCGGAGCCAGGCGACGGGCTGGCTGCGGGTGAGCCGCTCGCCGGCCACGGCTCGCAGGCCCATGATCACGCCACGGAACGGCGAGCGGACGGGCAGGCCGGCCACGTGGCCCATGACCCGTCCCCGCTCGATGTGCTGGCCCTCGGCGACGCCTTCGGCGGGGACGAACACCCCGGCCGCAGGGCTCACGACCAGGCGTTCGCTGGCGAAGAGGTGCTCCCCGGCGTGGCGCTCGACGGCATCGACGGCCCGGGCGGCGGCGATGAGGTCGTCGAGGGCATCAGGGGTCGACGCCGCGACGGCGGTGCCACCGGGGGCCGACCGCTTGGCCATGCCCGTCAGGACGGCACCGGGGCCGAGCTCGATGAAGGTGGTGACCCCATCGGCGACCATCCGCTCGACGCTCTCCCGCCACCGCACCGTGGAAGTGAGCTGGGCCTCGAGCCGACCGGCCCAGCCCGCGCCGTCGGCGTGGGGGGTGGCGTCGACGTTGGCGACCACGGCGACGGGGGAGTCGGCGAAGGTCGTGGCGGCCAGGGCGGCCCGGAGGCGCTCGGCGGCCGGGGCCATGAACGGGGTGTGGAAGGCGCCGCCGACCGGGAGCGACATGAGCTTGCGGGCGCCGAGCTCCTTGGCGATGGCGCCGGCCTCCTCGATGGCGGCGGGGTCACCGGCGATCACCACCTGGCCGGCGCCGTTGGAGTTGGCCAGCCACACGTCGCCGGTCGCCCGGGCACAGGCTTCGGCCACGAGCTCGTCGTCGCCGCCCAACACCGCGGCCATCGTGCCGGGACGGGCGTCAGCGGCGGCCCGCATGGCCTGGCCACGCTCGGTGACCAGCCGGACGCCATCGGCGAGCGACAGGGCGCCCACGGCGGTGAGGGCCGAGTACTCGCCGAGGCTGTGGCCTGCGGCGATGGCGCACCGCACCCCGAGGGCCCGGACGGCGTCGTGGACGACGAGGCTGAGGACGTAGGTCGCCAGCTGGGCGTTCTCGGTGGACTTCAGCTCCTCGGCGTCAGCATCGAGGAGGAGGGCGGCCACGTCCCGTCCGCTGGCACCGGAGGCCTCGGCGACGAGCGCCCACGACGGATGCTCCGCCCAGGGGCGGCCCATGCCGGGCTGTTGGGAACCTTGACCGGGGAACGTGAACGCGAGCATTGGGCTTCTGACGGCCGCTCGCGCCCGTGCGTTTCACGTTCGCGCCAAGTTCCCAGCAGGTAGTGACTTGCCCGCTCGTGAAGTCCTACGCTGGAACGGCTTCCCCGGATCCAGTCGCCATCGAAGGATTCGAACCAGTGACGCTCACCCAGAAGCACCGCAGCTCCATCTACACCACACTGTCCCCGATCCTCGGGGAGGAGGAGGCCGAAGCCTTGCTCGGAGAGTTCCCGGCCAGCGAAGGCGACGAGCTCGTCACCAAGGACTTCCTGCGTGCCGAGCTGGCCGAGCAGTCCAACCGGCTGATCCTCTGGCTCGTGGGCGTCGTCCTGGCGAGCATGGCCGCCAACGCGGCCATCGCCGCCGCGCTCGCCGGGTAGCGCGCCCGGTACGATCACCCGGCCCGCCCGGGTGGTGGAATGGCATACACGGCGGTCTCAAACACCGCTGCCCGAAAGGGCTTGCGGGTTCGAATCCCGCCCCGGGCACCGCTAGCCGACGAGCTTGAGGCCTTCGGCTTCGCACCCGATCTTGAGTGGGGTGACGTCGGAGCCGGCCACGTTGAGGCCGAGGACGTCGGTCAGCGGACCGAGGATGGTCTGGTCGAGCTGTGACAGCAGCGGGTTGACCAGGGTGTTCAGGAGCGGGACCAGGGTGTTGGTGATGCCGAGGTTCCCGAGCGTGCCGAGCACGCCGGTGCCACCGCTGGCGGTGGCGTTCAGGCCGCTGAGGCCGATGTCGCCGTTGCCGGTCTGGGCCACCGTCTCGCCGAGCACCGAGGGCGGTACGTCGAACTGGATGAGGTCGTAGATGTCCTGGATCTGGTTGTTGACGGTGAGGTTGAGGCTGCCGAGCAGCGGTCCGAGCACCCCACCGAGGAGCCCTCGGCGCCCGAAGTTGATCTTGATGGTGCCGGTGACGGAGTAGAGGCCGGTGTCGGTGGCCACGTCGATGCCCTTCGGCGTGCCGCAGTCGAGGGCGTCGATCCGTCCGAAGGCGTCGGCCAGCTTCACCACGAGGTCGGCTTCGACGGTGGCGTCGACGGCCCCGACCAGCAGGCCGTCGAGGAGGCACAGCAGGTTGGCGAGGGACGGCTTGCAGGTGCCGACGTTCTGGGCTCCCAGGTTGAACCCGAGGCGGACCTCGGTCTGGTTGGTCCCGCCTTCGGCTCCCACGGGGCCGGTGACGGTGACCTTGCCCTGGATGATCCGGGCGCTGCCGGTCAGGCTCGTCAGGGGCAGGGTCGTCGTGAGCGACGGCAAGCTCACCGCGGAGCAGGTCGCCAGATCATCCGGATCCGTGCACCGGGACCCGAACGCTGCCGCCGTGACGAGATCGAGCGCGTTGAGCCTGGTGGCGAGAGCGGCGGCCTCGGCCCCCGTCTCGGCGTACACGAGGTCGCCGAGTGAGATCGGGCCCAGTGCATCGACCTGGGGCGTGAGCATCGAGCGGAGGATGTTGGCCTGGACGGCGTTGCCCTGGCGCTCCAGCACGTTGGCGGCGGCGACCAGGAACTGGGTCGTGCCGACGTTGGTGCTCAGCGCCGCCTCAGGGTTGAGGAGTCCCAGCTCGGCAGCCAGATCGGCGACGCCCAGGTCGGCGCTGGCCAGTCCGGTGTAGCTGAGGGCGCTGATCCCGGCCGGGTTCCCGAGAAGGGGGGTCAGGATCGAGTTGAGGACCCCGGAGTTGGTCGAATCGAGGTTGGCTGCGAACGAGCCGATCGAGAAGCTACCGACGGGCTCGCCGTAGGCCGCGATGGCCGTCCGCGTGGTGCTGCTGCCGCCGTCGACACCGGGAATCGCACCCGCGAAGAAGTAGTCGACCGGCTCAGTGGCGGTGACCTTCACGGCGTCAGGGATGTCGTTCTGGCCCACGACCGCCTGGAACTCGGGGTTGCGCCCCACCTTGAAGGTGCCCCACTGGTACGAGATCTTGTCGCGGGCCACCTCGTTCCGCGCCGCCGACGAGGCGAGGTAGGCCTCGGCGTTCGGCGTGGCGTTGGCGGACATGATGGCGCCGAGCGTCCGACCGTCGGCCAGACGCACCATGTCGAGGGCGATGATGTCGGCTCGTGCCTGCATCGTGCGCCGGCTGGACCGCTGCATGCCGAGATCGATGGCGAACGCGGTCATGATCAGCAGCACGGGGAGCAGGATCGCCACGAACGGGAGCACGGCACCGCGGTCGCGGGTGGGGGTCCTGCGGGGTTCGCCCATGGCGTTGCTCACGACGGGTTCACCCGGGCCTCGGACTTCGAGGTGAGGGTGTCCGGCAGGATCAGGTTGACGAACGGGGCGGCCCCGAGGACGGGCTTGTGCTCCTGGTCGTAGCTGAGCAGCACGGTGACGCAGTCGCCGTCGGCGGTCACGCAGGGGGTCAAGGTGACGGTGCACGCCATGCCGTCGCCGTCGGAGTCGTTGCCGGCGTAGTTGCCACCGCAGTTCTTGCCGGCGGCCTGGACGGCGTCCTGCGTGGCGTCCTTGGCGTCCTGGAGGGCGGAGGTGGCGGGGAAGGCCACCGCCCCAGCTCGGGCGCCTTCGGCGGCCGCTCGGGTCATGTCCTGCTTGAACGACAGGAGGTAGCCGAAGTGGATGATCCCGAACACCAGGGTGAAGAGGAGGACCGAGACCAGCGCGAACTCCACGAGCGCGGCGCCGTCGTCACCCCTTCCACGCTTCGAGTGGTCCATCTTCACGTGTCGGGTCATCGTTCGCTCCGGGTGCGCCACCAATGGGGGGGTTCGTCCGGAAACAGGTATCGGTCACCCAGGCCAGCCACACCATGGCCCGCGCGGGTGATCTTTGATGGCCGTCAGTGACTAGTCACCCTGGGACGCCTGACCTCGACCCTCCCGGAGGGCGTCGACCACGAGCGGCACGGTGGGCGATTGGTCCAGTTCGTCCACCGGTGTCGCCAGGGCCAGCGACCAGTTGGGCCGCTCGCTGGTGGTCCCCGGCACGTTCGGCCGGGGCACGGTGGCGGTGGCGTCCTCGAGGGTGGCCAGCACCAGCACCGAGGAGCCGGCGCCCAGGCGATGGTGGAGCGACTCGAGCGCAGCGGGGAGGTCGTCCGCCGAACGGACTCGAGGATCGAGCCCCGTGAGTCGGGCGACCCGGTCGAGCACGCCGGCAGTGGCGTCGGGGGGCGCCGGCCGGCCGATGGCCTCGAGCTCATCGTCATCGGCGCCGGTCCAGAGTCCGGCCAGGGTGGGCAGGTCATGGGTGGTGACCATCCCGAGGCTCTGGGCGGGGTAGTGCTCGGGCGGGTCATCCTCGAACCACACCAGACGGGTCGAGAGGACCCCGGTGTCGGCCAGCTCGGTCCGCAGGTGGTCCTCCACCGTGCCCAGGTCCTCGCCGACGACGATGGCGCCGCTGCGGGCGCTCTCCATGGCGAGCACCTCGAGGAGCTCCCGGCCCGCGAAGCGCACGTAGGAGGCCTCGGCGGGGTCCGTGCCCTCGGGCACCCAGAAGAGGCGCGACAACCCCATGACGTGATCGATGCGGAGGCCGCCGCCTCCCCGCATCCCGGCCCGGAGGAGCTCCGCCAACGGGCGGTACCCGGCGTCGCGGAGCCGCCAGGGGATGAACGGTGGGAGTCCCCAGACCTGGCCCTGCGGACCGAAGTCGTCCGGCGGGGCACCGACGCTGACCCCGAGCGCCAGCAGGTCCTGGAGGGCCCAGGCGTCGGCGCCGTGCGGGTCGACGCCGATGGCGAGGTCCTGGATCAGTCGGACGCCGAGCCCGGCGGCATCGTCGAGCTGCTGGCCGAGGTGGAGCTGGAGCCAGGCGTGGAAGGCCAGGCGATCGCGGTGAGCCTCGACGGCGGCGGCCACCTCGGGCCGGTCCGGGTGCCGGAGGTGCTCCGGCCACCGCCACCAATCGGGCCCGTGGAGCTCAGCCAGCGTGCAGAAGGTGGTCCAGAGCTCGAGCGGCCGGCCCTCCGTGGCCTCGAAGGCCGCCACCTCGTCCCGCACCCGATCCGACCGCTGTTCCCAGATCGCCTCGAGGACCGCCGACTTCGCAGCCCACGCGGCGTCGCGGTCGACCAGCGGCTCGGCCAGGAGGGCGCGGGCCGCTTCGGCGTGCCGGGGCAGGTCGCGGAGCTCAGCGGCGCATGGGATGGCCTCCACGCACAGGAGGGTCGGGTTGTGCCACCGCCGGCTCGACGGTGAGTACGGGCTGGCCGGGAGCGGCGGCAGGGGCGTGGCGGCGTGCAGCGGGCTGAGCCCGAGAGC
>JALYWQ010000175.1 GCA_030852625.1 Actinomycetota bacterium | reverse complement strand
GCTTGGAACGCCGGTTCGCTGGGGCCGCTGCGCGCTTCCGGCACCTGCCGCCCCAGACATCCCCGATCCGAGAGGACATCGGTGCCCACCATCCAGCAGTTGGTCCGCAAGGGCCGTGCATCGAAGCCGTCGAAGGGCAAGACGCCGGCCCTGAAGGGCGCCCCGCAGCGCCGGGGCGTGTGCACCCGCGTGTTCACCCACACGCCGAAGAAGCCGAACTCCGCCCTCCGCAAGGTCGCCCGCGTGCGCCTGTCGAGCGGCCAGGAGGTCACCGCCTACATCCCGGGTGAGGGCCACAACCTCCAGGAGCACTCGATCGTGCTCGTGCGTGGCGGTCGTGTGAAGGACCTGCCGGGTGTCCGCTACAAGATCATCCGCGGCACGCTCGACACCTCGGGCGTGAAGGACCGCAAGCAAGCTCGCAGCCGCTACGGCGCGAAGAGGGAGAGCTAGTCCGATGCCCCGGAAGGGACCCGCTCCGAAGCGTCAGCTGAACCCCGACCCGATCTACCGGTCGCTGCTCGTCACCCAGATCGTCAACAAGATCCTCCTCGACGGCAAGCGCTCCACCGCCGAGCGCATCGTCTACGCCGCGCTCACCGAGATCGAGCAGAAGACCGGCGCCGAGCCGACGGCCACGCTGAAGCGGGCCATCGAGAACATCAAGCCCCAGCTCGAGGTCAAGAGCCGTCGAGTCGGTGGCGCCACCTACCAGGTGCCGATCGAGGTCAAGGCCAACCGGGCCAACACCCTCGCCGTGCGCTGGCTGGTGGGTTACGCCCGGCAGCGCCGGGAGAAGACGATGGCCGAGCGCCTGGCCAACGAGCTGCTCGACGCCAGCAACGGCATCGGTGCGTCCGTCAAGCGCCGGGAAGACATCCACAAGATGGCCGAATCCAACCGGGCTTACGCCCACTACCGCTGGTAGCGGCCGACCCCCCACCTGTTCACCGGGGGTGCGCCTCCGGCTCACCCCAACGACGACCGGGCCTGGCCCCGGTCGTTCGTCTGTACCGAAGAGACCACCCTCATGGCGAAGCGAACCCACCCCCTCGACCGAGTCCGCAACATCGGGATCATGGCCCACATCGACGCGGGCAAGACCACGACGACCGAGCGGATCCTCTACTACACCGGCAAGAGCTACAAGATCGGCGAGGTCCACGAGGGCGCCGCCACGATGGACTGGATGGCCCAGGAGCAGGAGCGGGGCATCACCATCACCTCCGCGGCCACCACCTGCCAGTGGCGTGACCACAACATCAACATCATCGACACCCCGGGCCACGTCGACTTCACCGTCGAGGTGGAGCGCTCGCTCCGCGTGCTCGACGGTGCCGTCGCCGTGTTCGACGGTGTGGCCGGCGTGGAGCCCCAGACCGAGACGGTGTGGCGCCAGGCCAACAAGTACGGCGTCCCCCGCATGTGCTTCATCAACAAGATGGACCGCCTCGGGGCTGACTTCTACTTCTGCCTCGACACCATCAAGGAGCGCCTCGGCGCCACCACGGCCGTCATCCAGCTGCCCATCGGCGCGGAGGGCAACTACAAGGGGATCATCGACCTGGTCACCATGGAGGCCCTCGTCTGGCAGGACGAGGAGCTCGGTGCCAAGTGGGACGTCCTCGAGATCCCGGACGACCTCAAGGACCAGGCCGACCAGTACCGGGCCGAGCTGATCGACGCCCTCGGCACCTTCGACGAGAACATCCTCGAGAAGTTCGTTGGCGAAGAGGAGATCACCGTCGCCGACATCAAGGGCGCGCTGCGCCGCGGCACCCTCGCCGGCGAGATCGTCCCGATCCTCAACGGCACGGCGTTCAAGAACAAGGGCGTCCAGCCGCTGCTCGACGCCATCGTCGACTACCTGCCGAGCCCGCTCGACCTGCCCCCCACGAAGGGCACGAACCTCAAGGGCAACGAGGAGCTCGAGCGCAAGGCGTCCGACGACGAGCCGTTCTCCGCCCTCGCGTTCAAGATCATGACCGACCCCCACGTCGGCAAGCTCACCTACTTCCGCGTCTACTCGGGCTCGCTCGAGAAGGGCGGCACCATCGTGAACGCCACGAACCAGACCAAGGAGCGCATCGGCCGCATCCTCCAGATGCACGCCAACGCTCGCGAGGACATCGACGCCGTGTTCACCGGCGACATCGCCGCCGGGATCGGCTTCAAGAACACCCGCACCGGCGACTCCCTCTACGCCCCCGGCGGGGAGATCGTGCTGGAGAACCTCGAGTTCCCGGAGCCGGTGATCCACGTAGCCGTGGAGCCGAAGACCAAGGTCGACCAGGACAAGATGGGCAAGGCCCTCTTCGCCCTCTCCGAGGAAGACCCCACCTTCCAGGTGCGCACCGACGAGGACACCGGCCAGACGGTGATCTCGGGCATGGGCGAGCTCCACCTCGAGGTGATCGTCGACCGCATGCTCCGCGAGTTCAAGGTCGACGCCACGGTGGGCAAGCCGCAGGTGGCCTACCGCGAGACGATCAGCCAGCCCGTGGTCAAGCACACCTACACCCACAAGAAGCAGACGGGTGGTTCGGGCCAGTACGCCGAGGTCACCATCGACCTCGAGCCCACCGGCCCCGGTGGCGGCTACGAGTTCGTCGACAAGATCTCCGGCGGCCGCATCCCGAAGGAGTACATCCCCTCGGTCGACGCCGGCATCCAGCAGTCGCTCGACGCGGGCGTGCTCGCCGGGTACCCCACCGTCGACGTGCGGGCCATCCTCACCGACGGCAAGTACCACGACGTCGACTCCTCCGAGATGGCCTTCAAGATCGCCGGCTCGATGGCCTTCAAGGAGGCCCTCCGCAAGGCCAAGCCCGTGCTGCTCGAGCCGATCATGTCGGTCGAGGTCACCACGCCCGACGAGTACATGGGCGACGTGATCGGCGACCTCAACTCCCGGCGCGGGCGCGTCGGCGGCATGGAGCAGGTGGGCAACGCCCAGGTCGTCAAGGCCCAGGTGCCGCTCTCCGAGATGTTCGGCTACACCACCGACCTGCGCAGCATGACCCAGGGTCGGGCGTCGTCGATCATGCAGTTCCACTCGTACCAGCAGGTCCCCGAGTCGATCGCCAAGGAGATCGTCGCCCGGGTCCGCGGCGAGTAGCCCCTCCCCTCTCTCTCACGCACGCCGTTTCGGAAAGGTTCTGAGTACACCCATGGGTAAGGCGAAG
>JALYWQ010000221.1 GCA_030852625.1 Actinomycetota bacterium | reverse complement strand
CTGTTCGAGGGCTCCGACGAGAGTCCCGCCGCTCGTGGGCTCGGCGTGCTGCCCGGCCGGCTGCGGCTGCTCCCCGACACCGTCAAGCGGCCGCAGATGCAGTGGAACCTGCTGGAACGGGTGGGCTCGCCGGCCCTGTTGGCCGATGCCCCCGACGAGGCGTGGGCCTACTTCGTCCACTCGTACGCAGCGGACACCGAACCGTCGATCGTCGCCGCCACGTGCGACTACGGCGGACCCGTGGTGGCAGCCGTCGAGCGGGGCTCGGTGTGGGCCACCCAGTTCCACCCCGAGAAGTCGAGCACCACCGGTCTGGCTGCCCTGCGTTCGTTCGTGCACGCCGCGGCCGCCGCCTCGGACGCCGCCTGATGGACCTCTATCCGGCCATCGACCTCCGGGGCGGGCAGGTCGTGCAGCTCGTCCAGGGCGACTTCGACCGCGAGCGGGTCCACGGCGACGACCCGGTGGCCATCGCCCGCCAGTTCGAGGCCGCCGGCGCTCGCTGGATCCACACCGTCGACCTCGACGCCGCCCGCACCGGCGAGCCGGTCAACCGGCACCTGATCGCGGCCATCGCGGCAGCCGTCGATGTCCCGGTGCAGGCCGGCGGCGGTGTACGGGACCTGGCCGCCGCTCGAGCGCTGGCCGACGCCGGGGTGGAGCGGGTGGTCATGGGCACCGCAGCCGTGAGCGATCCCGACCTGGTGGCCGAGGTGGCCAAGGAGCAGCGGGTGGCCCTCGGCCTCGACGTGCGAGGCGACGAGGTGGCCGTTCGGGGTTGGGCCGAAGGATCCGGCGTGGGCATCGACGAAGCCCTGCGTCGCTTGGCCGGCTCCGGCGCCGACGCGGTGGTGGTCACCCAGATCCAAGTGGAAGGCCTCATGGGCGGCGCCGACCTCGACGGCCTGCGGCGCGTGCTCGAGGCGACGTCGCTGGATGTCATCGCGTCGGGCGGGGTGGGGCAGCTCGAGGACCTCCTCGCCCTCGACGACCTCGACGCCGGTGGCCGTCGTCTGGCCGGCGCCATCGTGGGCACCGCCCTCTACGAGGGACGGGTCGACGCCGCTGGCGCGGTCGCCGCCCTCGCCGAACGGAGCGCACGATGAGGACCGCTCGCATCATCCCGTGCCTCGACGTCACCGCCGGCCGCGTGGTGAAGGGTGTGAACTTCGTCGACCTGGTCGATGCCGGTGATCCGGTGGAGCTGGCGGCCCGCTACGACGCCGAGGGCGCCGACGAGCTCGTGTTCCTCGACATCACGGCGTCCTCGGACGCTCGCGACACCATCGTCGAGGTGGCTCGCCGGGTGGCGGAGGAGGTCTTCATCCCCTTCACGATCGGCGGCGGCGTCCGCTCGGTCGACGATGCCCGGCGCCTCCTGCGGGTCGGCGCGGACAAGGTGTCGGTCAACACCGCGGCCGTCGAGCGTCCCGAGCTCATCAGCGAGATCGCCCAGGAGTTCGGCAACCAGTGCTGCGTCGTGGCCATCGATGCCCGGCGCTCCGGTGACCGCTTCGAGGTGTTCACCCACGGCGGCCGCACGCCGACCGGCATCGATGTGGTCGAGTGGGCGGTGCGGGCCGAGGCGCTCGGGGCCGGTGAGATCCTGCTCACCTCGATGGACCGTGACGGCACCAAGGCCGGCTTCGACCTCGAGGTCACACGAGCGGTGGCCGAGGCCACCAACGTCCCGGTGATCGCCTCGGGCGGCGTCGGCACGCTGCAGCACCTCGTCGACGGCATCATCGACGGCGGCGCAGACGCGGTGCTGGCGGCGTCGATCTTCCACTTCGGCGAGCACACCGTTGCCGAGGCCAAGGCCGAGATGGCCGCAGCCGGCGTCGTGGTCCGACCGGTCTGACCGATACCGTTTCCCGGATGGCCGACGCCACCGCCCGGGAGAAGCTCCCGATCAAGATGCTCAACGACCGGATCCTGGTGCGCCTCGATCCGGAAGGGGAGCGCCGAACCTCCGGCGGCATCCTCATCCCGGCCACGGCGGAGATGAAGAAGCGCCTGGTGTGGGCCGAGGTCGTCGCCTCCGGGCCCAACGTCCGCACGATGGAGATCGGCGACCAGGTGCTGTTCAGCCCCGAGGACCGCTACGAGGTCGAAGTCCGCGGCGACGACTACATCATCCTGCGGGAGCGCGACATCCACGCCGTCGCCGCCGAACGCCTCGACGAAGGCACCGCCCCCGGCCTCTACCTCT
>JALYWQ010000139.1 GCA_030852625.1 Actinomycetota bacterium | reverse complement strand
TCAGGTTCTCGAGGTCGTAGATCACGATGTCGGCCGGTGCCCCCTCGGTGAGGGTGCCACGGTCCTTGATCCCGGCGACGCGAGCGGGCAGCGCCGAGAGCACGAAGTGGGCCTGCTCGAGGGTGAGTGTCCCGGTGTCTCGCACGAGCCAGGTGAGGAGGTCGGTGGTGTAGGTGCCGCCGACGAAGTACTTGCTGTGCGCGCCACCGTCGGAGATGCCGGGGACGACGTGACCCGAGGTCAGCAGCTCGGCGGTGTAGTCGGCGTTGGGCACACGCACGAGCGGTGAGCGGAACTCGGCCTTCAGCTCGGAGGCGATGGCCAGGTCGATCATCACGTCGAGGACGTCCTTGCCCTCGGCGGCGCCGATCTCGCCGAGCTTGCGCCCGACGTAGGGCTCGACGGCCGCCGAACCACCGGAAGCCACGACGTCGAAGTTGTCGAGCTTCATGCCCAGCCCCTCGATGGCCATCAGCCACGGGCGGTCGGCGATCATCGCAGCGCGCATCTCCGGGTTGCGGAGGTTGGCCAGTCGCTCCTCGGGCGTGCCCATGAGGGCCGCCTTCCACCCCGGAGCGATGTCGAAGCCGTTCCAGGTGGTGAAGTCGAACTGCTGGAAGTTGCGGTTGGTCTCGCCCTGCCCGTACACCGAGAGGCCGCGCTGGTGGCACGAGGCCAGCCAGGCGAGGAAGCCCTGGTGCATCTCGGGCATGCCGTCGGCGGACTGCACGAGGTTGTGCAGCACCGGTCGCCCGGAGATCTCGGCCAGGCGCTCCGACCACTGGAGCACGGGCTCGACGTTGAACATGTCGGCCAGGCTCTCCTTGCCGATCGGCGAGTAGGTGAGCTGGATGGTGCCCTCACCGCGCTCGCGGAGCACCTCGGCGAAGGCGAAGCCCTCCTCGTCGCTCATCACGTCGGTGACCATCGGCGTGCCGTCGAAGTCGGGCTGGATGGAGTTCTCGCCGAGGCGCTGCACCGACCAGCCGGCGCACCCCGCGTCCATGGCGTCGTGGAGCAGGCGCTGGATGGCCTTGATCTCGGTGTCGCTCGGCCGGCGGCTCTTGGCGACGTCGTAGCCGCCCATGGCGTAGATGATGATCGGCGACAGCGGCGCGAAGCTCAGGACGTTGACGCCCTTCGGCGTGCGATCGAGGGAGTCCATGAACTCCCCGATCGACTCCCAGTCCCACGGGAGGCCGGCCTGCATGGCCTCGAGGGAGATCTGCTCGTTGCGCGTCATCGACAGCATCGAGCGATCGCGATCCTCGGGGCGGCAGGGTGCGAACCCGAAACCGCAGTTGCCGACGACCACGCTGGTGACCCCGTGCCAGCCGGAGATCGTGCACCACGGGTCCCAGTAGAGCTGGGCGTCGTAGTGGGTGTGGAGGTCGACGAAGCCGGGGGCGACGATCAGGCCGTCGGCGTCGATGACCCGGTCGGCGTCGCTCGACCGGAGCCCGTCCACGGCCGCCACCTTGCCGTCCTTGATCCCGAGGTCCGTGCGCATGCGCGGCATGCCGGTGCCATCCACGACCGTGCCACCACGGATGATCGTGTCGAAGTCAGCCATCGCGAGTGTTGTCTCCCCCCAGTGCGAACCTGCAGAGGCAGTAGAGCACGTCGTCCACGAATGTTCAAGCTGTTTCGCGCTTTGAGTACTGGAATGCGTAGCGCCGGCTCAGATGATGCGGGCCCAGGTGTAGCTGTGCTTCAGCGTCCCGCAGTGCTCGATGGTCTCGGTGCGACGCACACCCGGGATGGCAGCCAGCTGCTCGAGCACGATGCTGACGAGCGCCTCACGGCTCGGGGCCGACAGCACGAGGAACAGGTCGAAGTCCCCCAGGCTGCGCACGACGCAGTTCGGCGACACCTCTGCCACAATCGCCTCGGCGACCTCGGCGGTGCGTCCACCCTCGGTAGCCACCCCGACGTAGGCGGATGCGCCGAGGCCGGAGGCCCGCACGTCGGAGATGGCCTGGATGCGGATGATCTGCTCCTCCTCCATGCGGCGGATCCGGGTGCGCACCGTCCCCTCGCTCACCCCGAGCTCGGCGGCGACCCGACGGTTGCTGGCCCGCGCGTCCTGCTGGAGGAGGCTGATGATCCGGACGTCGAGCTCGTCGACGGCATCGGTGGCGCCCCACGGCTCGGTGGGGTGCCGATCGGCGTCGAGGACGGCCCACTCGCTCTCGTACTGCAGCACGTCGAGGGCCAGCTCCCAGCTGATCGAGTCGATGCCGCCAACGCTGGGGATGACGCGGCCGACGAGGTCGGCCAGGTGCGCACGGTCGCGCGCCAGCACGCTCACCACGAGGTCGACTCGACCGGTGGTCACGACCACACCGATGCACTCCTCCAGGTCGGTGAGCTCGGCCCCGACCTCCATCACCGGTCGGCCGCTCACCTGCACCTTGCCGAAGGCCAGGAGGTCGTGGCCGAAGGCCGCCATGTCGGTTACGGCCACGACCCGGACAATGGCGTCGTCCTCGAGCCGGCGGAGCCTGGCCGCGACCGTGGCGTCGTTCACGCCGAGGGCGTCGGCGAGCGAGCGGTTGCTCTCCCGTCCCTCCTCCCGCAACCGGGCGATCAGGGCCAGGTCGAGGTCGTCGACCTTGAACCGGTCGGGCGCGGGATCGGGCGGCGCGCTGCGCTCGCCGCGACCGTTTTGCTTCACCGCTTGCGTTCTGCGTGGCACAGGGGTCATTCTGCTACGCAAGTCGGCACAGGGGGAGTGTTGTGCGTCGGTTGGTGGCATGGGCTGTCGGGGTGATCGCCGTGGGGCTGGTCGCCTACGCCCCGTTCCGCGACACCAACGGCAACGCGTCGGAGCTCCCGCTTGCGACCGGTTCGAGCCCCACGTCGTCGATCCTGGACGACCCCGACGGCACCACGGCGGTCGGGAGCGGACCGACCGGATCGCCATCGGGAGGTTCCGGAGGTGGCCTCGGGTCGAACGGCGGGGCGACGGACGGCCCCTCGTCCACCCCCGGCGACACCCCCATCGCAGTCGAGCCCGAGGTGCCCGACCTCCCTCAGCCCACGGCTCGGGAGCTCGCCGTGCTCAGCCCCCTCATCGCGGCGATGGACACCGGGCAGCGGGCCGGCACACCACTCGTGCTCGGCATCGCCACCTCGGTGATCGCGACAGGGCTGCCGAGCGACGAGTCGCTCCCCCCGGAGCTGCGTCCGGTGCTCTCGGCGCTCGCCCAGCTCATCGCCACTCCCGGCACGCAGGTGAACGACCTGACCGCGCAGAACTCTGTCCACCTCGCGCAGCTCGACCGGGCCCTCGGCGAGCTGGCCTTCCTCAACCCAGCCCTCAACGCCACCATCCACCAGACCGCCGACCTGCTCGCGGCCATGGGCCGCTCGGCCGAGCCGGTCTCCCCGCCCGGCGCCGTCTCCCTCACCGACCTCAGCATCCTCCTCGGCTTCTTCGTCGCCCACTAGCCGCCAGAAAGGGCTGCGGCCTCGCGACTCGGGCAACACGCGGATGTGTCGGATCCGTCGCGAGTTCGAAAGGTCAAGGGCGCGAATGATGCGGCGGCGGGGTGCCCCGCGATCGTCGTAGGCGGCGGTGTCATCGGTTGAGACTCCGCCGAGTGGCGACGTCATCTGCAAGACGTTGGGGGCACCAGTAGCCCGATTCGGGCGCCTCATGCCCCGAACCTGTCCGGCCAGCGCTCCGCACGGGAGGTTGGGGGCACCAGTAGCCCGAATTGGGCTACTCCTGCCCCCAACCTCGCAGACCCGCCTTGGCCGCCCGAGCGGCATGCCAGCGAGGCGAACTCGACCCGAGGCCGAGAACAGCTCGCAGGTTCGCCGGGGGTGTGTCGGCGACGACGGACGTCACCGCTACGGACGACCCGAGCAGACGACCCCGCCGCCGCATCGTTGCCGCTCTTGGTCAGCGACATACCGCTGTAAGCGCGAAGCGAACCAGGGGGTCGGGGTTGCCGGAAACCGCAACCGCGGCCCCCAGGTTGCAGGACCTTTTCGCCCCGACGCAGTCCGGGCAGAACGGGGCGCTGGCCGGTCAGGCGACGGGGGCGCCGCCGAGGTATCGGGTGGCCAGCTCTTGTTGGTCGAGCTCGGTGGCGGGGCCGGTCCAGACGACGGCGCCCGATGACAGGACGATGGCCCGGTCGGCGACGGCGAGCGCCCGGTGGACGTACTGCTCGACCAGGACGATCGACGTGCCGGTGGCGCGGAAGCGGGCGATGGCCTCGAAGACCTCGTCGACCACGAGCGGGGCCAGGCCGAGCGACGGCTCATCGAGCAGCAACACCCTCGGGTCGGCGACGAAGGCTCGGGCCAGGGCCAGCATCCGCTGCTCGCCGCCCGACATCGTGCCGGCCAGCTGGCTCCGGCGTTCGGCCAGGCGCGGGAACAGCTCGAGGGCCTGGTCGATGCGGGGCGCGAGCGTTCGCTCCGGGGCGCCGGACGAGACGCGGAGGTTCTCGGCGACGGTGAGGTTCGGGAAGGCGGCCCGTCCCTCCGGTAGGAGGTACACGCCGCACCGGGCCAGCAGCTCGGCCGGGGCGCCGGCCAGCTCGACCTCTGCCACCTCGAGCGAGCCGGCCCGGGGTCGGAGGTGCCCGGCCAACACCTGCAGGAGCGTGGACTTCCCGGCGCCGTTCGGGCCCAGCACGGCCACGAGGTCGCCGGCGGCCAGCTCCAGGTCCACCCCGTGCAGCACCTCGCCCCGCCCGTAGCCGGCTCGGAGCCCACGCGTCCGGAGCACCACGCTCATGGCGTACCCCCGGTGCCGAGGTAGGCCTCCTGCACTGCGCCGCTGGCGAGCACGTCGGCCGTGGGCCCCGCTTCGATGCACTGGCCGAACTCGAGGACGTAGAGCCGCTCGCACAATCGGGTGACCATCGACATGTCGTGTTCGATCACGAGCGCCCCCACGCCGAGTGCTCGCACGGCGCCCTCGATGACCTCGGCCATGGCGTGGGTCTCCCCCGGGTCGAGCCCCGACGACGGTTCGTCGAGCAACAGCAGCTGCGGCCGGAGGCAGAGCGCTCGCCCGAGCTCGACCAAGCGTCCGGTGCCGAGCGGCAGCGCACCGGCGGTGACGTCGGCCACCGCACCCAGACCCAGGAGGTCGAGGACCTCGTCGGCCCACCCGTCGTCGCGGAAGCGACGCGTGGTCCAGAGCCGCCACGGCCGTCCCGCGAGGGCGTTGGCCTCCGCAGCGAAGGCCAGGTTCTCCCGGACCGACATCGACCCGAACACCTCGAGGCGCTGGAAGGTGCGTCCGATCCCGGCTCGGGCCCGGCGCGCCGGTCCCCACCCGGTGGCATCGTGCCCGTCGATCGTCACCCGGCCGCGGTCGACCGGGACCATGCCGACGAGGGCCCCGAAGCACGTGGTCTTGCCGGCTCCGTTGGGACCGATGAGCCCCACGATCTCGCCGACGCCGGCCTCGATCGAGACGTCGTTCACCGCCACGAGACCGCCGAACCGGACGGTGACGTGCTCCGCCCGCAGGAAGGGATCAGCCACCGGCCACCTCCGCAGCGTGGGACGCCGTCGGCGTCGGCGTCGGCGTGACGCGAGGACGGATGGCGACGAGCCGGCCGGGACGGAGCGACCGCAGGAGCCCGTCGATCCCGCCCGGTCGAGACGCCAGGACGATGGCGCCCAACCCGAAGGCCGGGTTCACGTAGCGGAGGGCCTCCACGTTCCCGGCCAGCAGGTCGGGAACGTACACCGACAGCGCGGCGGCGAGGAGGGCGCCGCCGGCGCTCTGCACGCCGCCCACCACCACCGCGACGAGCCAGGCCACCGACGTGAAGGTCTGGAAGTAGGTGCGGCTCGCAGCACCGAGCAGGATCGCGTAGGCGCCGCCGGAGAGGGCGGCGACGAAGGCCGACAGGGCGAACACCGCCACCGCCGGCCACAGCGGATCGATGCCGGTGGAGGTGGCGGCCGACGGGCTGTCGCGCATCGCGATCAGGGTGCGTCCGAGGGCCGACCGCCGCAGCGCGTGCACGCCGATCAGGACGAGTACGAGCACGGCCAGCACGAAGAGGGTGACGGCACGGTCGCCCCGCAGCAGCGAGGGACGAGTGGCTCGGATGCCGTCCTGCCCGCCGGAGAAGGAGAGCCACGACGTGAAGATCAAGCCATCGATGAGGAGGCCGAACCCGAAGGTGAGGAGGGCGACGAAGAGGTTGGACAACCGGAGGGCGGGCACGGCGAGCACCACCCCGAACGGCACCACCGAGAGCGCCCCGAGGAGGACGGCGAGCGGGAACGGCAGACCGGCGTCGAGCAGGTGGATGGTGACGAACGCACCGGTGCCGGCGAAGCCGGCCTGGGCGAAGGAGATGAGGCCCGACGTCCCCGTGAGGACCGTGATCGAGAGGTAGGCGATGGCGAGCACGATGGCCTGACCGAGGACGAGCAGCCGGCTGTCCGGCAGCGTCAGTGCCAGGATCACGCCACCGACGGCCACCGGAGGCCACGGGAGGTCCCGCACGCGCACTGTCCCCTGCCACGGCACCGAGGTGCCGAGCTCCCGCAAGGACCCCCGCTTGGCCACCACGAGGTAGGCGAACAGGAAGATGAACGGCAGGCTCGGGCGCAACCCGTTGACCAGGTCCGGCACGTCCTCGAAGAGCTTCAAGGCCACCGATCCGGCCACCCCGAGGGCGAGCGCGGCCACGTACGTGCGGGTCAGGTCGGTGAGACGACCGATCACCGCGGCAGCGAAGGCCTGCACCACGAGCAGGGTGAGGGTGGTGGTGTCGAGCCCCACCAGTGGCGCGAGCAGCACGCCGGCCATCCCGGCCAACGACGCACCGAGGGCCCAGGTGATCGCGGAGAGGCGCTTGGGCGACAGCCCTGCGCCGGCCACGAGGGCGGGATCGTCGACCACCGCCCGCATGGCCACCCCGGTGCGACTCCGCCGGAAGAACACGTGCAGCCCGATGAAGGCCACCAGGGCCAGGCCGACGACGGCGAGCTGGTCGTAGCCGACGTTGGTGGCGCCGAGGGAGATGGTGTCCTGCGGGAGGTAGGGCTCCACCCGCTTGGGGTCGGCGCCGAACACGATCTCCACGCCACCGCGCAACAGCACCAGCAACCCGATGGTGGCCACGACCCGAGACGCCTGCGACGTGTTGGCCAGCGACCGGAAGAGCACCCGGTCGATCAGCACACCGATGAGCGGGGCGACGACGAAGAGCGTGATCGGGACGGCGAGGATGCTCGGCACGCCCCACTCCTCCCGGAGCTGGAAGAAGACGTAGCCCGCCACCATGGCCAGCGCGCCGTGGGCGAAGTTGAACAACCCCGAGGTGCGGTAGGTCAGCACCAGGCCGAAGGCAGCGATCGCGTAGATGCTGCCGACGACGAGCCCGGTGATGACGAAGGGCATCACCGGCGGCTCGTCCCCTTCCGCGGCTCGAGGGCGGCCCGGAGCTCGGCCACCGTGGCCGTGAGCTCGTCCATGCCTCGCTGGAGGTCGTCGATCTTGCGGGTCGCCTGGCGCATGTTGGAGCTGGAGACGAGCGCGGCGCCGATGCCGGCGAGGAACAGCCCGCCCAGACCGCCGCTCACGAGGTACGACATCTGCGTCCCGGGATCGAAGGTCCCCGACACGCCGTACCACCCGAGCAGCAGGGCGATGGCACCGGCGACCATGGCGACGACCGCGAGCACGAGCCGGGGGTCACGAAGGCGCTCCGCGGTCTCGGCGGTCATCTCGAACAGCGGCCGGGGCGCCGCCTCGGTGGGTTCGCCGCTGACGGCGGGTGGGGTCTGGGTGGCGGCCATGGCGCGCTCCTCGGGTCGGGTCACCAACGGAACAGGTCCCGCACCTCGGGCCGGGAGCCGGCTCGGGGTCGCAGGAGGGACGATGCGAGCAGGCGCGATCCGGCCAGCAGTGCGGCGAGGATCGCGAGGAAGGGGTAGACGTCGCGGAGGTCGAGCACTGCGACCACAGGGACGGGCCTCGGGGCGGTCGGGCCGACGGGGGTCGACGGCACGGCGGCCGGCCCCCCGAGCGGGGGCAGGTCGACCGAGCCACCGGAGGG
>JALYWQ010000127.1 GCA_030852625.1 Actinomycetota bacterium | reverse complement strand
CGAGCCCATCGAGATGACGTACTTCGGGTCGGGCATCTGCTCGTACAGGCGACGCACCGAGGGCGCCCTTCAGCTTCTCGACGAGGCCCTCGCGCAGCTCGTCGCGGGCCGGCGCGTCGTCCTGCGGCTCGGCGTCGGTCGGCGTCTCAGTGGACGACAATCGGTTCCCCTCGCCAGCGGGCGCCCATGTCCTCCTGCTGGATCATCTGCTGGAGGAGGACGATGCCCTCGAGGAGCGCCTCGGGCCGCGGCGGGCAGCCGGGCACGTAGACGTCGACGGGGATGATCTGGTCGACGCCCTTGGTGACCGAGTAGCTGTCCCAGTAGGGGCCGCCGCAGTTGGCGCACGAGCCCATCGAGATCACGTACTTCGGGTCGGGCATCTGCTCGTAGAGGCGGCGGATGGCCGGCACGATCTTGTCGGTGACGGTGCCCGAGATGACCACGAGGTCGGCCTGGCGGGGGCTGGCCGGGAACGGGATCACGCCGAGGCGCATCACGTCGTAGCGGGGCGACGCGAAGGCGGCACCCATCTCGATGGCGCAGCACGCCAGGCCCCACTGGTAGGCCCAGATGGAGTACTTGCGGCTGAGGTTCAGGAGCTTGGTGAGCGGCTTCGGCATCTTGCCGCTCTCGACGAGACCCATCAGGCGGTCACACCAACTGACGTGGACGTCGTGCTGATCAGACCCACTTGAGCACCTTCTTCTTCCAGGCGTAGAGCAGGCCGAGGGCCAGGATCACGATGAAGACCACCATCTCGACGAGGCCGAACCAGCCGTAGGCCTCGACCCGGGTGGCGAACGGGAAGATGAACACCGCTTCCACGTCGAACATCACGAAGAGCAGGGCGAAGATGTAGTAGCGGACCTGGCTCTGACCCCAGCCGGAGCCCACCGGGTCGACACCCGACTCGTAGGCGATGTACTTCTCGGGCTGCGGGCGGGTCGGTCGCAACAGCGAACCGATCCCCAGCAACAGGGCGACCAGGCCCACTCCAGTCAGCCCAAAAAGGCCAACCGTGAGGTACTCGCGGAGGAACTCGGACACGATTCGGGAGCCTAGTGAACGCTTTCGCGAGGGGCCAAGATGACCAGGTCAGCGCCGCTAGAACCCGGTTTCGCGTTGCGCCACAGGCGCCCCACGTGGCAACACCCCCCGCAAACGTGGCGGTCCAACCAGGTGTCGGCGGCTAGCGAATGCGCCGCCGGCACAGTTGCGGAGGCCGAGGCCCGGCGGCACCGAAGGCGCTCACACCCGACCGGAGCAACCAGAGAACTACGCGGCGTTGAAGCGGACGCTCCGCGCCGACACCTCGGGGCCGTCGGGCGACGTGAAGGCCACCGTGAGGACCCGTCCGCCGGGCTGCATGCCGCCGGAGGGGGTGTAGGTGCAGCGTTGGTGCCCGTCGCCGGCGTCCACCAGCTCGGTGCCGTCGGCGTCGCCGCAGCGCTGGGTGGGGCCCTGGTCGAGACGGATCACCGGCACGACGTCGTCGGGGACGAGCACGGCCAGCTCGGCGTCGACGGCCACCTCGGCCCCGTCGCTCGAGCCGGGCTCCTCGAGGCCGATCTGGCCGGCGTCGGCGAAGGCCTCGATCGTGGCCACGCCACGGGTGACGCGCACCGGGATGGCATCGGCGCGGGGCGAACCGCCGGCGGAGCCGATGAGGGTGACGATGCTCACGGTGCCGTCGTCGCTGGCGTCGAGCGGGGTGACGAGGAGCGCTTCGGGGGTCACCCCGGACCACGCGCCGTAGCCCTCGGCGAAGGTCTCGAACTGGTCGTCGAAGGCCTGCTGGCCGCCGATGGCCTCCTGGGAGGCGGGGCCGAGGGCGGTCCAGGCGGCTTCGGTGTCGCCGCTGGCCAGCTGGTCGACCCAGGTGAAGACGGCCTGGGCGGCGGGGTCGTTGCTGCCGGCGGCCAGGGAGTCGGCCCGGAAGGCGGTGTTCTCGGCGTCGAGCGCTTCCTGGGCCGAACCGCCACCGGAGCGGGACGACACGAGGGAGCTGCCGGCGAAGGCCACGAGCGCCACTGCGGCCACCGCCACGACGGCGAGGGCGACGTTGCTGCGCTGCTGGCGCATGGCCTGGGGGACGACGGCCATGTCCCGCTCGATGCGCACCCGGTGGTTGCCGTTGCGGCGGGTCCCCGGGTGCTGGCGGGTGCTGCGGGGATCGCGCCGGTCGCGGGTCGGGGCCGGCTCGCGTCGGGCGCCGAAGCGGCCCTCGAGCACGGGGGCCAGCTCGGCGGCTTCGTAGCTCGCGTCGGTGGCGACCACCACGCGGCGGTCGTCGCGCTGGATCGGCCGGACGAGGTCGGGCTCGGGCTCCTGGGGCGCCCGGAGACGGGGGGCGGCGGGCGGAGCCGGCGCGGGGG
>JALYWQ010000118.1 GCA_030852625.1 Actinomycetota bacterium | reverse complement strand
GACCGAGAGCCGTGCCGCCCCGCGCGGCCAGCCAGCGGACGACCGTGGCGACGTCGCCGAGATCGCCGATCCCCCAGCTGGTGGTCGACCGGGACACCGGCACCTGCATGGCGAGGCCCCAGTCGTGGAGGTCCGAGGGGAGGTGGCAGCGGCCCGGGCTCACCAAGAGGTTGACGCCGAGGTCGTCGTCGTCCACCGGGAGCAGCTCGTGGATGCCGATCGGGAGGTCGGGGGGGAGCTGGTCGACGACGCCGGCCGAGGAGCCGTCCTCGAGCACGAGCTCGGCGGGCTTCGGCACCTGGGCCGGCTCGCCCGGCCGGATCACCCAGACGTCACGGCCCGCCGGCGGGTGGTCGTGCCGGGCGTCGCCGCCCATCGCCCCCCGGAGTGCGTCACGGGTGCCGGGGGAGGTGGGATGCCACCCGCCGGTCGTGTCGTGCCACCCGTCGTCGATGCCCCAGGCGTCGGTGCCCACGGATCAGTGCTCGGGACCCTTCCCGGCCCGCTCGTCCACGAAGGCGGCGATGGCGTCGGCGTCGAAGCTCGCGCAGCGCTGCTTGTACAGCCACGCGGTGGCCACGATGGGTTCGTCGAGGTCGGGGTTGGGTGCCACGGTCACGTCCTTCCCCCCGAACGCCTCCAGGGCAACCCGATCCTCGTCATCGAGGGAGGGGAGGTATTGCAGGAGGACCTGGCCCTGTTCGAGCACCCCGACCTGGATGGGCCGGGCGATGGCCTCGTCGAGCACCGGATCCAGCACGGGCCCGGACTTGTGGGGCCCGGAGGTGGGGGGATCCGAGGTGTAGGCCACGTCCTGGTCCTCGCTGATGACGTGCACCGTGTAGGCCGGATCGAGGGCCTCCCGGCGGATCGGGCCGCAGGCCGCGTCGGCACCGCCGCTGCAGGCGGTGGTGGCGAGGATGGCGCTGAGGAGGACGGCGGCGTGGAACGCCGAGGGGGGCCGCACCGGAGGCAGCGTAGACTGCCCCAGATGTCCCGATCCCTCGTCGAGCGCCGCCTCTCGGAGGTCGCCACGCGCCTCCGGGCACTTCGCGACGACCTCGCGGTGTCGGAGGACCAGCTCGCTCACCTCGCCGGCACCGCCGACGAGGCCCGCTTGCGAGCGCTGGTGTCGGAGACCCCGTTGGCGGCCAAGGAGCACCAGGAGGCGCAGCGTCACGCCGACGCCATGGAGCGCCACCGAGCGGAGGTGCTCGACAGCATCGCCAAGCTCGAACAGACCCAGGACGAGCTCCTCGACCGACTCCTCGTCGAGTCGAAGCCCTGAACAGAGAAGGAACCCCACGTTGAGCACCCGCGTCGTCATCGCCGAAGACGAGGCCATCATCCGGCTGGATCTGAAGGAGACCCTCCAGGAGGAGGGCTACGAGGTCGTGGGGGAGACCGGCCGGGGCGACGAAGCCGTCCAGCTCGTCCGGGAGCTCGAGCCCGACCTGGCGATCCTCGACATCAAGATGCCCGGACTCGACGGCCTGGCCGCCGCCCGGGAGATCACCACCGATCGGCGGGCCGCCGTGCTGATCCTCACCGCCTTCTCCCAGCGTGATCTCATCGAGCAGGCCCGGGACGCCGGGGCGTTGGCCTACCTCGTCAAGCCCTTCCAGCGCTCGGAGCTGATCCCGGCCGTGGAGGTGGCGCTGGGCCGGTTCCGCGAGATGCAGGCCCTGTTCGACCAGAACTCGTCGCTCGAGGATCAGCTCGAGACCCGCAAGCAGGTCGATCGGGCCAAGGGGATCCTCATGGACAACCACGGCTACAGCGAGTCCGAGGCCTTCTCCTGGATCCAGAAGCGGGCCATGCAGGACCGCAAGACGATGCGAGCGGTCGCCACCGACATCGTCGGCGGCGAGCTGTCGCCGGACTCGTAAGGGGTCCGGTGGCCGCGCCGCCGAAGCGCACGGTCCTGCTGATCGACGGCAACTCGCTCGTCTACCGCGCCTTCTTCGCCCTCCCCACCGATCTGGCGACGGCGTCGGGGCAGGTCACCAACGCGGTGTTCGGGTTCACCTCGATGCTCGTGAACCTCCTGCGGGACCACAAGCCCGACGCGCTGGCGATCGCCTTCGACCGTCCGGAGCCGACCTTCCGGCACGAGCGGATCGAGACGTACAAGGGCAACCGGGACTCGGCGCCCGACATCCTCCGCCAGCAGATGGGTCTGGTCCGGGAGGTGGTCGACGCGCTCAAGATCCCCGTGTTCGAGGTGGTGGGCTTCGAGGCCGACGACGTCATCGCCACCCTGGCCACGCAGGGTCGGGACCGCGGTGACGACGTCATCGTCGTCACCGGTGACCGCGACAGCTACCAGCTCGTCGAGGACCCCCACGTGAAGGTGCTCTACAACCGGCGAGGCGTGTCCGACTACGCCTTCTACGACGAGGCCGGCATCAAGGAGCGCACCGGCGTCACGCCCGACCTCTACCCGCAGTACGCGGCCCTCCGGGGGGACCCGTCGGACAACCTGCCCGGCGTTCCCGGGGTGGGGGAGAAGACGGCCGCCAAGCTGATCATGAACTACGGCGGCATCGACGGGATCTACGAGCACCTCGACGAGCAGACCCCGAAGCTGCGGGAGAACCTGGCCGTCCACGAGGCCAACGTGCGGCAGAACGCCGACGTGATGGTGCTGGTGCGGGACGTCGAGCTCCATCAGGGAATCGCCGACCTCCACTACGACGTGGAAGACCTCGACGTGGAGGAGATCCGCCGGCTCTTCGAGTTCCTCGAGTTCAACACGCTGTTCGACCGCTTGGCCGAGGCCATCGAGAAGGACTTCGGACCGAGCGCCAGTGCCGCGGAGGTCCTGGAGGCCGAGGTCGAGCTCGCGTCCGACAGCGCCCGCGTGGTCGCCGCCATCGAGGACGTGCGAGGCCGCGATCGAGCGGTGGCCCTGGCCCCCGGATGGGCCGGGACGGAAGGGCGTTCGGCCCTCGAGGGGGTCGCCATGGTGCTCGACGGCACCACCGGCGACGTGCTCTGGATCCCTGCCGAGCTGCTGGTCGAGGGCACCGTCCGGGCCGCCCTGGCCGACTTCACGGCCCTCGACGGGCACCCGGTCGCCGCCCACCAGGCCAAAGCCATGCTCCGCGCCCTGGCCGGCCTCGACGTCGACGTGCGCAGCCTGGCTCTCGACACGGCCCTGGCCGCCTACCTGATCGACCCCGCCGAGACCCGCTACCTCCTCGAGGAGCTCGTGATCCGCTACGCGGGCGCGGCCATCCCCGATGGCGACGTGGCCGCGGAGGGGCAGCTCGACCTCGACGGGGGGAGCACGCCCACGGCCACGATCGCGGCCCGGCGGGCCCTGGCCGTCGACCGCCTCGTCGCGCCGTTGCAGGCCGCCCTCGACGCCCAGGGGCTGCGGAAGCTCAACGACGACATGGAGGTCCCCCTCGTCGGCGTGCTCGCCCGCATGGAGGACCTCGGTGTCGGGGTCGACGTCGACGAGCTGCGGGCCCTCCGGGATCGCCTGGTCGCCGACGTGGAGCGCCACCGCGCCGCGATCGTGGAGGCGGCCGGCCACGACTTCAACGTGAACTCCACGCCGCAGCTCCGCCAGGTCCTCTTCGACGAGCTCGGCCTCGTCCCGCAGAAGAAGACCAAGACCGGCTTCTCCACCGACGCCGCCAGCCTCGAGAAGCTGGCTGGCCAGCACCCGATCATCGAGCACCTGCTCGCCTACCGGGAGGTGGAGAAGCTCCGTTCCACCTACGGCGACGGCCTGCTCAACGAGGTCGGACCGGACGGGCGGATCCACGCCACGTTCAACCAGACGGTCGCCCGCACCGGCCGGCTGTCGTCCGACCAACCCAACCTGCACAACATCCCGGTCCGCAGCGAGCTGGGGCGGGAGTTCCGGAAGGCGTTCGTCCCGGCGCCGGGCTACGAGCTCCTCGTCGCCGACTACAACCAGATCGAGCTGCGCTGCATCGCCCACCTGGCCGAGGATCCGGGGCTGATCGAGAGCTTCGAGTCGGGTCGGGACATCCACACCGAGACCGCGTCGCGGGTGTTCAGCGTCGAGCCCGCCGACGTCACGATCGAGATGCGCTCGAAGGCCAAGATGGTCTCCTACGGGCTGGCCTACGGGATGGAGGCCTACGGCCTGGGACAGCGGCTCAACATCCCAACTGAGGAGGCGGCTCAGATCCTCGACGCCTACTTCGTCGCCTTCCCAGCCGTCCGGGCCTACATGGATCGCACCGTGGCCGAGGCCCGGGAGCGGGGCTACACCGAGACACTGTTCGGACGGCGTCGACCGATCCCCGAGCTGGCGGCGTCGAACTTCCGGATCCGCCAGGCGGGGGAGCGGCAGGCCATGAACGCCGGGATCCAGGGCCTGGCTGCCGACATCTTCAAGGTCGCCCTCGTCCAGCTCGACGAGCGGTTGGCCACCTCGGAGCTCGACGGTCGCCTCATCCTGCAGGTGCACGACGAGGTCCTCCTCGAGGTG
>JALYWQ010000022.1 GCA_030852625.1 Actinomycetota bacterium | reverse complement strand
CTCCTGCACCTCCGCCGTCGAGCCGCCCCACCGGCCTGACGCGCCTCGGTTCGGCCGGCGTCGCCGCCGCGTGCGCGGCTGAACTTCGTGCTCCTGTCGCCGGCGCGCCTCACGCCGTTCGGCCATCCGCCACCGCCGTCCGCCAGGGTGGGCCGCATGGGACCGACCGGTAGCCTCAGCCTGATGCCCCCCACCTCCGGCGCCGACGCCGCGACGGCCGCCCTCCTCGCTCGCGCCATCCCGTTCACGTTCGTCTTCAACGTCCGCGACCTCGGTTGTCTGTCCACTGTGGACGGGCGGACCGTGCAGCCCGGCCGGCTCTACCGGGCTGATGGCGTCAACCGCCTGTCCGGCGACGACCTCGACGCGGCGCGGGCCCTCGGCCTCCGAACAGTGATCGACCTTCGCACGAAGGGTGAGGTCGACCGAGGCCGCTTCCCGATCGACGAGATCCACGTCACGTGGCACCACCTCCCGATGATCCGGCGCATGTGGTCGGAGGACGACCTCGTCGCCAACGACGGCGACGCCGCGAGCTTCCTTCGTGATCGCTACCTCGACATGCTCGACGAGGGCGCCGAGTCGATCCGCCAGATCGTGGAGCTGGTTGCCGACGGCACGCCGGCGCTGTTCCACTGCGCAGCAGGCAAGGACCGCACCGGTGTCGTCGCTGCCATCCTGCTGTCGCTCGTCGGCGTCGAACCCGACGAGATCGCCCACGACTACCACCTGAGCGCGCACACGATGGCGGCGTTCATGGACTGGCTGCGGGAGCACCACCCCGACGCCGTCGACGCCATGTCGAGCCAGCCCAAGGAGTACATGGCGGCCCCGGCCGAGGCCATGGAGGCCTTCCTCACCGAGGTCGACAACCGCTATGGCTCCATGCACGGCCTCGCCGACCACCTCGGCATCCAGGCCAAAACGATCAAGAGCCTCAGCACAGCCCTCCTCGACTGACGACACCCAGCGCGTACTGCCCGGAATACGCCGGGGCCGAGGCAACCCAACCACTCGAACTCGCGACGGATCCAACGCATCCGTGTGTAGCGGGCGTCGCCGGTTCGGCTGCCGTGGGGCGACCTGAGCGCCCTCGTTCCACGTCACAGGCCGAAGGGCGCGTCTCTTTCCGCTCTCTGCCGGCTTCGCCGGCGGGCCGCTCGGGCCCGTCCGCTACGGGCCAGGGCCTCCGCTCACGCGGAGGACCTGCACCCTGCCCTCACCGGCGCTTGGGGGAAACGGTGCGGCGGCCTGCGGCCGCGTCCGACGCCAGCCGCGACGACCGCAACACCGGTACGACCAGTCCGGCGCTGGCTGGACCGCTACGTAACGCCCGGCAACGGGACCCCGCCGCCGCATCGTTCGCGCCCTTGACCTTCCGCCGGACCGACCTGGCGCTTAGTGGCGGGTACGCGCGCTGGGATCGGCCTGCTACTGCAGGCACGGCCCGGTGTCGACGCTTTCGCTCAGGTCGGTGGCGAGGATGGCGTCGAGCTCGCTGGTGGCGAGGGCGTAGGCCACGCCGGCCTTGTCGGGGGCGATGGCGAAGGCCACGCCGACGACGGCACCGCTGGCGTCGACGAGGGCGCCGCCGGAGTCGCCCGGCCGCAGCTCGGAGCTGAGGATCAGCACGTCGCGCTCGGTGCGGCTGCGGTCGTAGATGTCGGTGCCGGTGGCGGTGACCTCGCGGCCCACCTCGAACGGCGCAACGCGGAGGGGCCCGCCGCCCGGATGCCCGAACACCGCGCCGCGATCGCCCTGGCCGGCATCGCCACGCGGCAGCACCGGGCGGTTGAGTCCCGGCGCGCTCAGGATGGCCAGATCGCGAGCGGGGTCGAAGGCCACGACGGTGGCGTCGACCTCGGACCCGTCGCTCCGCTCGACGATGGTGCGCGACTCACCTGCGACCACGTGGGCGTTGGTGGCGATGAGGTCGTCACCAACCACGAAGCCGCTGCCCTCCTGGATCCGACGGCAGGCCACGCCCTCCACCTTCACGGTCGACGGGACGACCGCGTCGAGGGTGGCCTGGCTGAGGCCACTGGCCTCCGGCGGCGGGCCGAGGTCGGGCGCGGGCTGCAGTGCGTCGAACACCCGCGGGAACTGGCCGTCGCCGACGAAGCGCCGGAGGGTGGCCATGGTGTCGGGCGGGTCGGGGAAGGTCTCGTCGATCCACTCCGCGATCGACGAGGTGCGCGACTGCACCGCCGCCCACCCCCGCACGTCGCCCATGATCGGCAGCAGGAGCCACAGCGCGACGAAGACACCGATCGCACCGGCACCGCCACCGGCCACCCGGTCGAGCTGGCGGGCGCCCCCGAAGGGAAGGGCGATGTGCAGCTTCCTGCCGACCACGATGCCGATGGCCTGCCCGATGAACGCGGTGCCGAGGAGCGTCCCCGACGTCACGAGCAGGAGCTGCGCGGGGGTCGCCGTCGTCAGGTTGCTCAGGATCGGCTCGAGGATCCGAATGCCCACGTAGGCGCCCACGCCCATGCCGACCCACGACGTCACCCGCGCCAGCAGGCCGAGGCGGTACCCACCCACGGCCGCCGTGATGGCGGCCGCGAGCACGAGGAGGTCGAGGGAGTTCACCAGCGCCCGCTGAGGTCAGCCGCTCGCCCCGAGGAGCCGGGCGTGCGTGAGGAACCCGGTGTGGGCCACCATCCGATGGTCGGGACGGACCGACTGGCCCTCGATGTGCCAGTTGCGGTGGAGGACCTCCATCGTCTCGGCCATCCCGAAGGCCGATTCGGCGAGGGCTTCGCGGAACTGCACGGCCTGGGTGATCTGCGGCGTGTAGGCCACGATCAGCCCGCCGGGATGGAGGGCCCGGGCGGCGTGCTTCACCACCTGCCAGGGCTCGGGAAGATCGAGCACGACGCGGTCGAGGTCGGTCTCGTCGATGCCGTCGTAGCAGTCGCGCTGCTCGACCCGGTAGCGGTCGAGGACGTCGGCGCCGAGGAAGGCGGCCACGTTCTTCTTGGCTCGTGAAGCGAAGTCGTCGCGCAGCTCGTAGCCCACGATGTCGGCACCGGCCCGCAGCATCGTCATCGACAGCGCGCCGGACCCGACGCCCGATTCGAGGACCCGCGCCCCCGGGAAGATGTCGGCGTGCATGAGGATGGCGCCGAGGTCCTTCGGATAGATGACCTGCGCGCCGCGGGGCATCTTGAACACGAAGTCGGCCAGCGTCGGCCGGATGGCCGTGTAGTACATGCCGTGCGACGACCGGAACGACGTGCCCTCGGCGGCACCGATCACCGCGTCGTGGCCCACGATGCCGGAGTGGGAGTGGAACTCCTTGCCCTCCTCGAGCACGAGCAGGTAGCGGCGCTTCTTGGTGTCGATGAGCAGCACCTGCTCACCGGCGCGGAACACCCGGCTCACGAGCGCCGTCCCAGCTCGACCGGCACCGCAGAACCGCCGGCCCGCTCGACGAGACGGCAGAACGCGCACACCTCGCCGGTGGTCGGCGCGCCACAGCGCACGCAGCCGTCGAGCTCCTCCTGCGCGGCCGCGGCATCGGGCGTGAACCGCTCCGAGGCCCGGGCGAGGAACCCGAAGTAGAAGTCGTGCTTGGTCCCGGGCGAGGTGGCCTCGATGGAGTTGAGCGCCTCCTTGTACCCGAGGTGGCGGTTGCCGGCTGCCATCGGGCACTCCTCGACGATGTAGTCGATGCCCCGGAGCACGCAGTAGGCGGCGGTCTCCCGCTCGGCCAGGCGCACCAGCGGCTTGGCCTTCTTCGGGAAGCCGTGGCGGGCCGGCAGCACCGGGAGCTGCCGTCCGAGGTAGTCGGTCTGCCAGTGGAGGACGTTGCCGAACAGCACGGCGGCTTCGTCGTCGAGGTTGTGGCCGGTGACCACCACGTCGTAGCCGCCGGTGCGAGCGGCCTCGTCGAAGAGGTGGCGCTTCGACAGGCCACACGCGGAGCACGGGACGCGCCGCGCCGCCTTCGACCCGTTGGGGATGTCGAACCCGTGATCGGTGGGGAGGTCGACCTCGACGAGGGTCCAACCCCGCTCTGCGGCGAAGGCTCGGGTGATCTCCCCGGACGTGTCGCTGTAGTCGCCGATGCCGAGCCCGAGGTAGAGGCCGTCGGCGTCGTAGCCGAGCTCCCGGAGGATGTCCCACACGGCGAGCGAGTCCTTCCCGCCCGACACCGCCACGAGCACCCGGTCGTCGGGCCGCAGCATGTCGAAGTCCTTGATGGCCCGTGCCACCTGGTCACGGCACAGCCGCAGGAAGTGCTCCTGGCAGAAGTTGGCGTTGTGGCGCCGCACGTCGATGACGGCCGGCCCCTTGCAGACGGTGCACTTCACGCCGCACCTCCCGAGATCACCGGTCGGATCTCCACCACGTCGTCCGGGTCGAGCAGGTCGTCGCCGGGAACGAGGGTGTCGTTGCGGATCACGAGGACCGTGTCGCGGTGCACCTCGAGGCGGTCGAGCAGCGCGTGGACGCGCATCGGCCCGTCGATCTCGAGCTCACGCTTCGGGTTGCGCAGGAGGACCCGCACGATGCCGGCCCCGCTCAGCCGTGGCGCTGGTCGGTGTGGCTGATGACGAGCGTCTCCCCCGGGCGCAGCTCCTCGCGCAGCACCACGCCGTCCTTGTCCGAGCGCTGCTGGTAGCGACGCAGGAGGAACGCGCCGAAGGCGGCCGCGGTCCAGATCGGGCTGGCCCCGGCCCTCCGGCGTTGGCGAGCGAGGCGCTCGAGGAGGGCGAGCAGCATCAGACCCGGCGGACCTCGACGATCGTCGTGCGCTTCTTGCCACGACGGCGGCCGGCGAGGAAGGCGATGGCGATCACCCCGACGGCGACGACGGCGCCGACGGTGACGAGGGTGGACACCGCGCTGGCGCGCTGCTCCTCGACCTCGCCCTGGACCGACCGGAACTTCGCCTCGAGGTCGTCGCGGGTGATGCGGGTGGACGGGCTGGCGGCGGCAGCGCTCATGCTTCGGGCCCCTTTCGGCGCGAGACGCGGAGGATGGCGAGGAGGATCAGCACGATCCCGCCGGCGGCGGCGATCCCGTAGGGCGCCCACGACCAGTTCCCCGTGAAGGTGGTGCTGGTCTCGGTCTGCAGCGCCCGCAGGCCCGAGAGCATGAGCAGCGACACCCCGATACCGAGGAAGATGGCCCCGCCGATCCCGGCACCGACGAAGCGACCAAGCCCCTTCAGGGGGTCGATCGTCTCCTGCTTGGCGTAGGCGACGGTGAGCTCCCAGAGCTCGCTGGCGATCTCCGGAAGGCTCTTCGCCTCCTGCTTGGAACGGGGGTCGGTCGGCATGGCCACGGTCGTGTGACCCTACTACCGGCCGCCGCCGCCGAGCCGAAGCTGCAGCACCGTGGCGGCGTCGTCGAGGAGGTCCGACAGCAGGGCCAGGCGGGTCGCGGCGTCGGGGGCCGCGAGCAGGTGCTGCCGATCGAGGGGCCCGACCGGTGCCAGCGACGCCGCCTGGTAGCCGGCGAGGACGGGCTCCTCGGCCAGGTCCACCGTGGCCGGCGCCACCGGGTCGCCGGCCTCGGCGGCGAGGGCCAGGACCCGCCGCAGCCGACCGATCACGTCGGCGAGCGGTGCCCGCATGGCGTCCTCCGCCACGGCATCGAGCTCGGGGTCGGGCCAGTCGACCACCTCGGCCCGCGGGTAGGGATCGTCGTCGAGCCACGCCTCGATGCGGATGCGGCGGAGCCCGACGGTCAGCAGGGCCCAACGGCCGTCGGGTAGCTCCTTGGCCTCCGCGATGCCGGCCATCGTGCCGAGGTCGGATCGCACGTCGCCGCCGCCGACCTCGCTGCCCCGCTCGATCAGCGCGACACCGAACTCCTTCGCACCGACGAGGCAGTCCTGCACGAGGGCGCGGTACCTCGGCTCGAACACGTGCAGCGGCAGCACGCCGCCGGGCAGCAGCACGGTCCCGAGCGGGAACATCGGGCTGACCGGCACGAGCTCGAACGGGCCTAGTTGCGGGCCTGCAGGTAGCGGGCTCGCCGCCAGAGGTGGTCGAGGGCGGTGACGGCCCGGTTGGACGACGGGTAGCAGACCCGGCCGGTGGCACGGACCGCGACCGGGCCGGCGTTGTCGGGGTGGGTGACGGCCAGCTCCGTGGCGGTGAGCACCGGCTTGTCGAAGCGCTCGGACAGCTCGGCGGCGGCCTGGGCGAAGCGGGCGTCCTGGCGCTCGTGGTAGTCGACGATCCGCTCCAGCCCGTGGTCGGGATAGAAGGGGCCGCTCCGCATGAGCGCGGCGGTGTTCGACTGGATGCCGAGGCCGAGGTACACGACGGCGTCGACGTCGGGGTGGCCGACGATCAGCTCGAGCACCTCCGGGATGGTGTCGCGCGTCTCCGCTCCGGCCAGGTCGACGGGGTTGTTGCGGCTCCACCGCGGCGGCAGCTTCTCGTCGAGCGCAGCCCGGAGGTCGTCGGGCAGGGGCATGAGCTCGAGGGAGCTGCGGGTGATGGCGTCGGCGGTGACGACGCCCCATCCCCCGGCAGTGGTCATCACGACGGTCCGGGGCCCCTTCGGAAGGGGCTGCGTGGCGAACGTGGCCGCCACCTCGTAGGCCGCCTCGATGGTGTCGACGCGGGTGATGCCGGCCTGCCGGCACATCCCGTCGAACACCCGGTCGTCGCTGGCGAGGGACCCGGTGTGGCTGGCCGCAGCCTGCTGACCGCCAGCCGTCGCCCCTCCCTTCACGAGCACCAGCGGCTTCTGGGCGGCCGCGATTCGGAGCCGCTCGAAGAACGCTCGCCCGTCAGGCACCCCCTCCACGTACGACAGCGACACCGAGGTCTCGTCGTCGGCCGCGAAGTACTCCAGGTAGTCGGCGATCGAGGTGGCGGCGGCGTTGCCGGCCGACACGGCTCGGCTGACGCCGACGCCCGTCTGGTGGGCGAAGTTCTGGAACGAGGACACGAAGTTGCCCGATTGGCTGGCGATGGCGATCCGGCCCGCCGGCGGGTACGGCGCCACGATCTGGGCGCACAGCTTGGCCGGGGTGGAGATCACGCCCTGCCCGTTCGGGCCCGCCACCACCATCCCGAGCTCGTCGGCGAGAGCCACGAGCTCGGCCTGCATGGCCTCGCCCTCTTCTCCCGCTTCGCCGTAGCCGGCCGACGCGATGAACGCGGCCCGGATCCCCTTCTTGGCACAGGCCCGGAGCAGCTCCACGTTCGCGGCGGCCGGCGTGCACACGAAGACGAGGTCGAGCTCGCCGTCGGGGAGGTCGTCGAGGTCGTCGACCACCTTCACCCCGAGGACTTCGCCCGCCTCCCGGCTCGAACCGATCAGGGTCCCCTGGTAGCCCGACGCCTGGATGTTGTGCAGGCTGACGAAGCCGAACTTCCCGGGGTGGGTCGACACGCCGGCGACGAGCACGCCACGTGGCTCGAACAGCGGCGCGAACCGGGCTCGTACGTCGGCTGCGCTCACGAAGCCACCTCCACGAGGGCGTCCACGGCGATCGGCTTGCCGTCCACGACGATCAGGGGGTTGAGATCGGCGCTGGCGATCGTGGGGTCGCTGGCGGCGGCCTGCGAGAGACCGAGGAGCACACCCACCAGGGCGTCGCGGTCCACGGCCGGCTCACCACGGAACTCGCCGAGGAGCCGCTGCGTCGCCAGGTCGTCGATCATCTCCTCGGCGTCGACGCGGTCGATCGGCACCAGCCGGAACGCCACGTCCTGCACCGCCTCGGCCAGCACGCCACCGACCCCGAGCATCACCGTCATCCCGAACTGCGGATCGTGGTGCAGGCCGGCGATGAGCTCCCGGTTGCCCTTGAGCATCGGGGCGACGAGCACGTGCACCTCACCGTCGTCGGGGCGGGCGGCGTCGAGCAGCTCCTGGGCCGCCGATTCGACGGCGGCCTCGTCGGTCAGCCCCAGCCGCACCAGTCCTCGTTCGGTCTTGTGGGCGATGGCGTCGCCGCCGAGCTTGGCCACCACGGGGAACCCGATGGAGGCCGCTGCGGTCGCCGCTTCGGCGGCCGTGGACACCACCCGCTCGTCGGGGAAGGCCACGCCGTGGGCCGCGAGCAGCCGTTTCGAGTCGGCTTCGGAGAGGGTGGGCATGGCAGCGCACGTTAGCCAGCGCCCCTCGGCGCCTCGAAGGTCAGGGCTCGAGGGTGGCGCGGAAGAACTCGAGGATGTGGACCCGCCGGGCGAGCAACGTCTGCTGGTCGAGCGGATCCCGGCCGAGCACGCCCCGCAGGAACGGCACGTCGGAGAAGTAGCCGAGCATGGCGCCGAGGCCGGTGAGGATCAGCTGCTCGCTGTCGTGCTTCCGAAACGTCCCGAGCCCCATCTCCCGGTCGAAGAACTGCACGGCCCGGTCGAAGAGGGGCTTCAGCGCGGCCCCGAGGTCGAACCCCAGGTGGCCCTGGCCGTCGAGGGCCTCCCGCCGCATGATCCGGACGAAGTCGGGGTTCACGCAGAACCAGTCGAAGGCCTCGCCGAGCACGAACTCCATGCGGTCCCAGGGCTCGTAGCCGGGCACGTCGGCCGACCGTTCGATCCGAACGATGAAGTCGGACAGCGAGAGCTCGAACACCTCACGGTAGATCGCCTCCTTCGACGCGAAGTGGTGGAGGAGGCTGGGTTTGCGGATCCCGACGCCGGCGGCGATGTCGTTGAGCGACGTTCCGTCGAACCCCTGCTCGGCGAAGCAGCGGCGGGCTTCGGCGAGGATCTGGTCCCGGGTCGACAGCGACGGATCGAGCTCGGACACGAGGCCACGGTACCGGTGAACGGGAGCTGACCTGGCCGTCGGGCCGTTCCCAGGCCTTCGATAGGGTGGCCGGGTGAGCGCACCGGACCTCGAACAACGGGCCATCAGCGTCGTCAAGGGGCTGGCGATGGATGCGCCCCACGCGGCGCGATCAGGACACCAGGGAACGGCCATGGCGCTGGCCCCCCTGGCCCACGTGCTGTGGACCCGCATCATGAACTACGACGCCGCCGATCCCGGCTGGCAGGACCGCGACCGGTTCATCCTGTCGGCCGGCCACGCGTCGATCCTCCTCTACTCGATGCTGCACCTCACGGGCACGAGCCTGACCATCGACGACCTCAAGGACTTCCGCCAGTGGGGTAGTGCCACGCCGGGCCATCCCGAGCGCGGCCACACGCTCGGCGTGGAGGTCACCACCGGGCCCCTCGGCCAGGGCATCGCCAACGCGGTGGGCATGGCCGTCACCGAGAGCAACCTCCGGGCCCGTTTCGGGGCCGACGTCGTCGACCACCACATCTTCTGCATCGCCGGCGACGGCGACCTGTCGGAGGGCGTGTCGCACGAGGCGGCCTCGCTCGCCGGGCACCTCGGCCTCGGACGGCTGGTGTGCGTCTACGACGACAACCACATCTCGATCGACGGTCCCACCGAACTGGCCCTCACCGACGACGCGCCGGCCCGGTTCCGTGCCTACGGCTGGCACGTGGAGGACATCGGGGAGGCGGCCGAGGACCTCGACGCCATGGAGGCCGCCATCCGCCGGGCCATGGAGATCGAGGACCGCCCCTCGCTCATCGTGCTCCGCAGCCACATCGCCTTCCCGTCACCCGATCACACGGACGACCCCGAGGCCCACGGCTACGCCCTCAAGGACGAGGCCATCGCGGCGACCAAGGCGGTGCTCGGCCTGCCGGTCGACGAGACCTTCTACGTGCCCGACGACGTGCTCGAGCTCTACCGCTCGGCCGGCGCCCGAGGCTCCGAAGCCCGCGACGCGTGGAAGAAGCGGTTCGAAGCGTTCACCGGCGACCGGGAGGCCCTCGAGGCCTGCTGGTCGGCGTCCGGGCTCCCCGGGTGGAAGGAAGCCCTCCCGACCTGGGCCCCCGGCGACAAGGCCGTCGCCACCCGCAAGGCGAGCGGCTCGTGCCTGGCCGCTCTCGCCGAGAAGGTGCCGGCGCTGGTCGCCGGCGGCGCCGACCTCACGGGCAACACGGGGACGGTGTTCGACGCCCACGGCCTCCTCGAGGCCGGCAACCCCGGCGGTCGCCAGCTGCACTTCGGGGTGCGCGAGCACGCCATGGCGTCGTCGATGACGGGCATGGCCCTCCACGGCGGTCTCCTGCCGGTCGGCGGCACGTTCCTCGTGTTCAGCGACTACTGCCGGCCCGCCCTCCGCCTCGCCGCGCTGTCCCGGGCCAAGGTCGTCTACTCCTTCACCCACGACTCGGTCGGGGTGGGCGAGGACGGGCCGACCCACCAGCCGGTCGAGCACGTCGCGTCCCTGCGGGCGATCCCCGGCCTCTGCGTCATCCGGCCCGCCGACGCCAACGAGACCGCGGCCGCGTGGCGGGTCGCGATGGAGCACGACGGGCCCACCGCCCTGATCCTGTCCCGCCAGGACCTGCCGGTCCTCGACGGCACCGCGGAGGGCGACGCCCACCGGGGCGCCTACGCCCTGCGCCCGCAGGACGACCCCGACCTCGTCCTCATCGGCACCGGGAGCGAGGTGGCCGTCTGCATCGAGGCCGCCGAGCTCCTCGCCGCCGACGGGACCTACGCCCAGGTGGTGTCGATGCCGTCGTGGGATCGCTTCGCGGCCCAGGACCCGGGCTACCAGGACTCGGTGCTGCCGCCCGAGGTGCCCACCCTTGCCGTGGAGGCCGGGACCTCGTTCGGCTGGGAGCGTTGGGCGGACGACGTGGTGGGCATCGACCGGTTCGGCGCGTCGGCCCCGGGTGACCGGGTGCTGGCGGAGTACGGCTTCACGGCCGAGAACGTCGCCGACCGGGCCCGCGAACTGCTCGACGACCTGGAGGACACCGGATGACCGCCAACCGCCTGGCCGAGCTCAACGCCCAGGGCCAGAGCCCCTGGCTCGACAACCTGCGCCGCGGCTGGCTCACCGGTGGTGAGCTGGCCCGCTGGGTTGAGCAGGGCATCCGCGGCCTCACGTCCAACCCGTCGATCTTCCAGAAGGCCATCAGCACCGGCAACGACTACGACGAGCAGTTCCAGCGCGTCATCGGCGGCGGGATGTCCGTCCCCGACGCCTACTGGGATCTCGTCGTCGACGACATCCGGGGGGCGCTGGAGCTGCTCCGCCCGGTCTACGACGAGACCGACGGGCTCGACGGCTTCGTGTCGGTTGAAGTGGCGCCCGACCTGGCTCGCGACAGCGCCGGCACCGAGGCCGCCGCACGGGAGCTGCACGAGCGCATCGCCGAGCCGAACCTCTACGTGAAGATCCCCGGCACCGGTGAAGGCATCGCCCCGATCCGCCAGATGATCGCCGAGGGTCGGAGCATCAACGTGACCCTGATCTTCAGCCTCGAGCGCTACGCCGAGGTCATGGAGGCCTACGTGAGCGGGCTCGAGGCCGCCGAGGGTGACCTGTCGGGGATCTCGAGCGTCGCCAGCTTCTTCATCTCGCGGGTCGACACCGAGGTCGACCGCCGCCTCGAGGAGATCGGCACCGACGCCGCCCTGGCCCTCCGCGGGAAGGCGGCCGTGGCCCAGGCCCAGGTGGCCTACCAACGGTTCCTCGCCACCTTCAGTGGCCCTCGCTGGGACGCCCTCGTGGCCCGGGGCGCCCGGGTCCAACGACCCCTCTGGGCCTCCACCTCCACGAAGAACCCGGCCTACCCGAGCACCCTCTACGTGGACACCCTCATCGGGCCCGACACCGTGAACACGATGCCCGAGGAGACCGTCACCGCCTTCCTCGAGTCCGGCACGGTGGCCCGCACCGTCGACGCCGATCCGGCCGCCGCCGAGACCACGCTGGCGCAGCTGGCCGAGGTGGGGGTCGACCTGGTCGACGTGGCCTCGGTGCTCGAGGAACAGGGGGTGGCTGCCTTCGTGAAGTCCTTCGACGAGCTGCTCGGATCGCTCGACGCCAAGGCGGTCGAGCTGGGCGATCGCTAGGTTTCGCGGCGTGCACGGCGAGATGGTGGTTGTCGATGACGTGCCCGGCGAGTTCGCCGAACGCGTCATCGAGGCGTTCCACGCGCGACCCAACGACGGGTTCTCCTTCGCCGTCTCGGGTGGGCCCACGGCCCGGGAGTGCTACGAACGGCTGGCCGACGACGCCGGAACCCAGATCGACTGGTGGAAGGTCGACGTGTACTGGGGCGACGAGCGGTGCGTCCCCCACGACAGCCCCGACTCCAACTACCACCTCGTGCGGGAAGCCCTGCTCGAGCGGGTCGGCGCCGTGAACGCCAACTACCCGATGTTCTGCGACGAGGGGGCCGATCCCTACCAGCTGCGCCTGGGTGAGCTGGGCCGGCTCGACGTGGTGCACCTCGGCCTGGGCGCCGACGGCCACACCGCATCGCTCTTCCCGCACTCGAGCGGGCTCGACGCCGATCCCGGGCGCCTCGTGGTGATGAACGACGATCCCACGGGCACCAACCCCCACCCGCGGATGACCCTCACCTTCGGGGGGATCGCGCGGGCCCGGCTGGCCCTCGTCACCGTACGGGGCGAGGAGAAGCGGGAGGCCCTGGCCCGCGTGCGCGCCGGCGACCCCGAGTGCCCCGGGTCGCACATCCGCGCCGACCAGGTCGTCTGGATCGTGGATCCCGCCGCCGCCGGCTGAGCGTCGACGAAGCCCCGATCCGTCACCACTGCAGCTGGTAGCGGGCGTGCACCACCGCCGGCGGAGCATCCATGTCCGGTGCCAACGGTGCGACCAGCCGCCGGTACCCGGCCGAAGCGGCCGCCACCGCGAGGCGGGGCACCTGCTCGGACGGGTCGCCGGTGCACGCCACGACGACGGCCTCGTCCCAGTCGCGTTGTCGGGCCCGGCGAGCCAGCCGCCAGGCGCGGCGCAAGTCGGTCGAGCGCAGCGCCCCGGCCACATCGGGGACGGCCTCGATCCCGTCGAGGACGAGGGCCGGATCCCCGTACCCCGCCGCCTGCGGTGGCGTCGCCCGCTCACCGGCGGGCGTCGAGCGCGGCGACGCCGGATCGAGCTCGATGGTCCACATCGGCGTGGTGGCCACCCGGCGGGCGCCAGCCGCTTCGAGTCGGTGATGGTCGGACGGCGGGTGCCAGGGCAGTCCCGTGCGACCGGGAGCGTGGAACCCCTCCACGAGCACGCCCGGCTCGTCGCCGTCGTCGAACGAGAGCGGACCCCGCATCCCCGCGCAGCCGCGCTCGGCGAGCCACGAGCGAGCGGCCTCGAGGAGCGCGGCCGCCACGTCGCCGTCGTCGACGAGGGCCCAGAAGCCGAAGCGTCCCTCACCGCCGTCGGCCGGCACGTGGGCTGCGATGCGACCCACCAGCCGACCACCCTGGCGAGCCAGGAACAATCCCGCCTCGCCCCGCTCGAAGTACGGGTTCCGGCGCTGATCGACGCGGTAGCGCTCCCACGCCATCACCGGAGGGGCGAAGCGCTCGTCGTCGCCGTGCAGCGCCTGCGGGAGCTCGGCGAACCGGGCCAGCTCCTTGCGACCGTCCACTTCGGCGACCGTGATCGACGACCAACCCATCCGCCGCACGGTAGGTGGCGGCGACGACGGTAGGGTGCCCCGCATGTCCGGCGCTGGGGAACTCCTGGACCTGCCGCTCCCCGAGCTCCTCGCCCGGGCACGCGCTCGACGTGACGACGCGCACGGCCGGCGGGTCACCTTCTCCCCGAAGGTGTTCATCCCGCTCACGATGCTCTGCCGCGACCGGTGCGGCTACTGCACGTTCGCCCAGCCCCCGGCCCGGCTCGAGTCGCCCTACCTCACGCCGGAACAGGTGCTCGCCATCGCCCGGAGCGGCGCCGCCAAGGGCTGCCACGAGGCGTTGTTCACCCTCGGCGAGGGCCCCGAGGAGCGCTACCCGATCGCCGCCGAGTGGCTGGCGGAGCACGGTTACCGGTCCACGGTCGACTACCTCGCCGCCATGGCGAAGCTGGTGCTCGACGAGACCGGCCTCCTCCCCCACGCCAACGCCGGCGCCCTCGGCCACGACGACCTGGCCCTGCTCCGCACCGTCGCCCCGAGCCAGGGGATGATGGTCGAGTCGCTGCGCGACGACCTGGCCTGCCACCGCGGGGCCCCCGACAAGGCGCCGGCCCGTCGGCTGGCCACCCTCGAGGCCGCCGGTGAGCTGCAGATCCCGTTCACCACCGGGATCCTCGTCGGCATCGGTGAGGACCCGATCGACCGGGTGGCGGCCCTCGAGGCCATCGCCGAGCACCACCGTCGCCACGGCCACGTGCAGGAGGTGATCGTCCAGAACTTCCTGCCCAAGGACGGCACCGCGATGCACGCCGCCGCCCCGTGCCCGGAGGACGACTTCCTCCAGGCCATCGCCCTCGCCCGGCTGATCCTGCCGCCCGAGGTGCACGTCCAGGCCCCGCCCAACCTCTCCGACGACTTCGGGATGCTGCTCGACGCCGGCATCGACGACTGGGGCGGCGTCTCCCCCGTCACCGCCGATCACGTCAACCCCGAGCGGCCCTGGCCGGCCCTCGACCTCCTCCGCACCGTCACCGAGGCTCGCGGGTTCGCGCTGGCGCCCCGCCTCACGATCTACCCGGAGCACGCCCTCGATCCCGAGCGCTGGCTCGACCCCGCCCTGCGCTTCCCGGTGCTCGACCGCAGCGACGCCGAGGGCCTCGGCCGCGACGACCCCGGCGGCGTGTTCCCCGAGCAGATCGCGGCCGCCGTCGAGGCCGGCACCGGGGCCGAGGTGGTCCAGATCGGCCGCCGGAACACGGCTTGGTACTCGGGAGCGCCCGTCGAGCCCGTCGTCCTCGTGCCGGCGTCCGGCCAGCGGGGCTGGGGCGGACCCGTCGGCGAGGTGCTCGAAGGGGTGCTCCTCGGCCAGGAGGTGGGCGAGGACGAGATCACCACGCTGTTCTCGGCCCGCGGCGCCGAGGTGGCCGCGGTGGCGCAGGTGGCTGACGAGGTCCGGCGGGCGACCGTGGGCGACACCGTCACCTTCGTTCGGAACCGCAACATCAACTACACGAACGTGTGCACCTTCAAGTGCCGCTTCTGCGGCTTCTCGAAGGGCCCGCTGTCGCTCAACCTCCGGGGCACGCCCTACCTGCTCACGCTCGAGGACATCCAGGAGCGGGTGCTGGAAGCGGTGGCCGACGGTGCCACCGAGGTGTGCCTGCAGGGCGGGATCCACCCCGACTTCGACGGCGACTACTACATCGACGTCACCCGTGCCGTGCACGAGGTGGCCCCCGACATCCACATCCACGGGTTCACGGCCCTCGAGGTCACCGAAGGTGCCCGGCGCCTCGACGAGCCGTTGGCCCGCTACCTCGTGCGACTGCAGGAGGCCGGCCTCAAGACGCTCCCCGGCACCGCGGCCGAGATCCTTGACGACCCCGTGCGGGCCGTCCTGTGCCCCGACAAGATCACCACCGACGAGTGGCTCGACGCCCACCGCACCGCCCACGGCGTCGGTCTGCGCTCCAACGTCACCATCATGTTCGGCGCCATCGAGCAGCCCCGCTCGTGGGCCCGCCACATCGTGCGCACCCGCGCCCTGCAGCGGGAGACCGGCGGGTTCACCGAGTTCGTGCCCCTTCCGTTCGTGCACATGGCGGCGCCGATCTACCTGCAGCGCAAGGCTCGCCGGGGGCCCACCTTCCGCGAGGCGCTCCTCATGCACGCCGTGGGCCGGATCGCCTACCACGGCTGGATCGACAACATCCAGGTCTCGTGGGTGAAGCTCGGCGAGGGTGGCGCCCGACAGATCCTCCAGGCCGGCGCCAACGACCTGGGCGGCACGCTCATGGACGAGAACATCTCCCGGGCCGCCGGCGCCAGCCACGGCACGATGATGACCGAGCACGACTTCCGGTCCTGGGTCGAGCCGCTCGGGCGCACGCTCGAAGAGCGCAGCACGCTCTACGGGCGCCCCTCCAGGGTCTGAGCCGTGGCCCGGGACGAGCTGCTCCGGGAGCTCCTCGACGAGGCGGGCGCCACCGCCAACCGTGACGTCCTGCGGGACATCCTCGCCACGGCCCGGGGACTGGCCGGCGACGGGGCCAGCCGTCTCGACCTCAAGATCACCGCGTCAGCCATCAAGGAGATGCGGGCCGCCTTCAAGCTCTTCGCCCCCTTCGCCGACGTCCCGAAGGTGACGATCTTCGGGTCGGCGCGCACCGGTACCGACGACCCGCTCTACGCCCAGGCCCGCGACCTGGCCCGGGAGCTGGCGGCGCGCGACTGGATGGTCATCACCGGCGCCGGACCCGGGATCATGGCCGCCGGTGCCGAGGGAGCCGGGCCGGACCGCGCCCTCGGGGTCAGCATCCGCCTGCCGTTCGAGGAGGCCCCCAGCGACCTCCTCCGCGGCGGCCAGGTGGTGGCCATGAAGTACTTCTTCACCCGCAAGCTCATGCTCATCAAGGAGAGCTCGGCCTTCGTGTGCCTTCCCGGCGGCTTCGGCACCCAGGACGAGACCTTCGAGCTCCTCACGCTGCTGCAGACCGGGAAGGCCCAACCGGCCCCCGTCGTGCTCCTCGACGTCCCGCACGGCACCTACTGGACGCGGTGGGTGGAGTTCATGACGGACGAGCTCGTGGCCGGCGGGCTCGTGTCCGCCGACGATGATGACCTGTTCCTCGTCACCGACGACGTCGACGAGGCGGTGGCCGACATCGAGCAGTTCTGGCGCAACTACCACTCGATCCGGTGGGTGGGGAGCGATCTCGTGATCCGGCTCCGAGCCGCCCCCACCGACGACGAGGTGGCGGCCCTCGACGAGCGGTTCCGCGATCTCGTGGTCGAGGGCTCCATCCGGGCCACCGAGCCCCTGCCGGCCGAGCGCAGCGACAAGGACAACCTGGACCTCCCTCGCATCGTGATGCGGTACGACCCCCGGCGGGCCGGGCGCCTGCGGGAGCTGATCAACGCCCTCAACGCCCTGGCCAGCGCGCCGGTCGTGAGCCGGCACCCGACCCCCGAGGAGACGGTGCCGCCGGAGGGATAGCGCTACGAGTGGTCGGGCTCGGTGAGGATTGCCACGGCCTTCTCGACGGCCCGACGAGCACGCGTGAGGCGGCGTTCGTCGACCGGCAGCTCGTGGCCGCCCGCGTCGATCGACTCGCGGAGGCGCACGATGGCCAGGTCGGCCAGCTCCTCGGAGATGGCCTCCAGCCTCGCCCGGACGTCGTCGAACTCACCTGCCATGGACCGGCAGCGTAGGCGCCGGGGTACGACACCCCAGCGCTACGCTGCGACGTCGCCCGAACCTCCCCCCGACCAGGAGCGGTGTTGCACGAAGACCTGCACGAATGGGTGTCCTTCGAGGACCCCGAAGAGGCCCGCACCTGGGTCTTCGACCTCACCTTCCTCACCAGCGGATGGCGGTGCATCTTCGCCGACGGGTGCCAGGGCGTCCTCACCGGGCCTGCGGAGCACCTCGTGCAGGGCTGCTGCAGCTACGGGGCCCACTTCGTGGACGAGGACGACGAGGCCACCACCCTCGCCTACGCGGCCCGGCTCACCGACGAGCAGTGGCAGCTGAAGGGCGTGGCCCAGCGGAAGGGTGGGGCCACCAAGACCAACAAGGCCGGCGAGATCAAGACCCGGGTGGTGGACGGGGCGTGCATCTTCCTCAACCGTCCGGGCTTCGCCGGCGGAATCGGGTGCGCCCTCCACAACGGGGCCGTGGCGGCCGGGGAACGGCCTCTCGACTGGAAGCCCGACGTGTGCTGGCAGCTGCCCCTGCGGCTCGACGACCACACCGACGACGACGGGTGGGTGACCTCCACGCTCCGGGAGTGGAAGCGCCGTGACTGGGGCGAGGGGGGCCAGGAGTTCCACTGGTGGTGCACCGAGGACCACGAGGCCTTCGTCGACCCCGCGCCGGTCTACGTGACCCAGCGGGCCGAGATCGTCGAGATGATCGGCGAGACCGCCTACGGCCTGCTCGAGGAGCACCTGCGGGCGCGTGGGACCACGCAGTACCTGCCCCACCCGGCCCTCAAGAAGCGGTAACGCCCGGGGCGATCAGTCCTCGTCGGTGGCGACGGCCGAATCGTCGTCGTCGAAGGCGCCGTACTTGCGGGCCAACGCGGCGTAGTCGTCGTCCTCGTCAGGCTCGCTGTCCGAGGATGAGTCGTGGCTACCGGGGCTGTCGCTGAACAGGAAATCCGGACCCGACTGCTTGAGCTTGCGCGCTTCTTCGAAGCGGCGATGACGTCCCTTCTTCACGGAACGACTCCCGAGGCTCGCAGGGGTGAAGTGGATCGCCACCATAGCGCGGGGGTTCCCGGATCGTGCAGTCGGCGAGGCCCCACCTAGGACTGGTCCTGGATCAACGGGACACCCGAACGGGTCTCCAGCACGAGGTGCCCGTGGGGGTCGACCGCGAGTGACGCCTCACCCGCTGCGAGGGCCCGGATCGGCTCCCCCACCACGTCGTGACGCCAGCCGGTGGCCAGCCGCCCGCCCTCACCCATCAGGAGCAGCTCGATGTCGGCCCGAGTGGCCAGGATGGCGGCGTCGATGTCGAGCTCGCGAGCCCGCTGGGCTGCCCAGGCGCTGACGAGCGACGCCGCAGCCCGACGGGACCGATCGACGCCATCGGTGGGCGGGACCTCCACCGAGTCGATGGGGAGGTTCAACCCCTCCTCCACCACGGTGAGGATCTCCTTGGCCGCGCCACCCTTGCGCTTGCCGTCGTCGAGGCCCCGCACGCGCCGCAGATCGTCCTCCGAGGCCGGCGGCCGCTGGGCCATGGCGACGAGGGCCAGGTCGGCCAGCAGGAAGCGGACGGGGCGGTCGACCTCGGCCGCCTTGCGCTCCCGCCAGGCGCCCAGGGCCTGGGCCACCGCGGCGGCCCGACCCCGGAGGGAACGGGCCTCCTTGATCCGCCACCAGGCCCGTTCGGGCACCGGCCCGGCCGACGCCCTGGTGCGGTGCACCTCGCACTCGTCGAGGGCCCACTGGAGCCGGCCTCGCTGCTCGAGGTTGGCCACCAGCTTCTCGTGGAGCTCGTGGAGGTGGGCGACGTCGGACGCCGCGTACTCCACCGCCCCTGCCGGAAGGGGCCGAGCCAGCCAGTCGGTGAGCCGGTCGGCCTTCGGGAGCTTGATCCCGAGCTCGCCCTGCACCAGGCCGGCCAGACCGATGCTGCTGTAGCCCACGAAGCCGGCCGCCACCTGGGTGTCGAACAGCCGGGTCGGGATCGTGCCGCAGACCCGGGCCAGGATCTCGAGGTCCTGGCTGGCGGCGTGCATCACGCACAGGCCGGGGCCGTCGAGCACCCGGGCCAGCGGCGCGACGTCGACCTCGAGGGGGTCGACCACGAACACGCGGTCGGGGCTCGAAAGCTGCAGGAGGGCCAGGTGGGCGTGGTAGGTGCGCTCCCGGTGGAACTCGGTGTCGAGCCCGTAGACGTCGACCGCGGCCAGCTCGTCGACCACGGACGAGAAGTCGCGCTGGTGGTCGATCCAGCGGTAGGAGCCCTCGGGTGCGGCGGTCGCCCCGCTCACGGGGCGGGCGTCCCGCCCCCGGGTCCGCCGTCGGTGGGGTGCCCGGCGTCGATCCACGCCAGCGTGCCACCAGCCACGTTCACGGCGTCGATCCCAGCGGCCCGGTAGTGCTCCACGGCCTTGGCGCTGCGGCCACCCCGGGCGCAGATCACGTAGACGGTGCCCTCGGTGGGCACCTCGGCGATCCGGTCGGGGACCTGCCCGAGGGGGATGTGCTGAGCCCCCGGCACCCGTGCGTCCTGGTACTCGTCGTCTTCCCGCACGTCGATCAGGGCGACCCCCTGCTCCCGCAGCGATGCGAGGGTGGCGATGTCGATCTCGGGGACGTCCATGGCGGCGAGGCTACCGCTGTGACCGCGGGCACCCCCACCTCATGCACTCGCCGGGGGCAGATCCTCGGGACGATCGGCATCGGCCACCTCTTCGGCAGCGACGTCGGTGATCCGCACCACCCGGAGCTCGGCGGCGGCACGGAGCAGCGACCGGTGCCCCCGGTCGAGGGCGGCCCGCAGCTCCCCCGCCGCCGACCGGTTCCACACCCCGTGCACCCACTGGTCCCACCCGTCCACGCTCGGCACCGCGGCCGCCGCCGCTGGATCCTGCACGAGGGCATCGACCAGCCGGCGGATCACCGCAGGGCTGGGGCGGACGAGGTCGCACCCCAGGATGACCACCATCGGGGCGCCGGCCCGTTCGACGGCCTGCACCACCGCCGGGAACGGCCCCGCTCCCATCGCGGCGTCGGGGACCACCTCGAACCCGAGGTGGTCGAGCGCAGCCGGATCACCCCCTTGGAGCACGACGCGTTCGGCACCGGCGGCGACGAGGGCGTCGGCCACCCGCCGGGCCATCGGGATGCCGTCGACGCGGAGCAGGGCCTTGTCCTGGCCCATGCGGCGGCTCTCGCCACCGCAGAGCACCACCCCGTCGAACCGGGTGTCCACGAGGAGTGCCGAGCTAATCGGCGACGCCGCCGTAGCGGGCTTCGACCCCACGGCTCTCGCCATGGTCGGCCACCGCGGCACCGAGGTCCACGAGGAACTGATCGACGACCTCGGCGTGGTACGGCGAGAGCATCAGGTGGAGACCGCCCTGCTGACGGTCGAGGTGCCAGCCCCGGTCGTCCATCACGTCGTTCACGGCGCTCAGGTCGATCACGTCGGAAGCGATCTCCATCACCCCCATCACGGGGTCGCCGGTGATCCGGAGCCCCTCGATGGCCTCGATCCCGGCACGGAAGCGTCGGGTGGCGTCGAGCACCCGCTCGGCCAGCCGGAGGTAGCCATCGGTGCCGAGGTGCTGCACCGTGGCCCACGCCGCCGCGATCGGCGCGCCGGGGCGGGTGCCCGCCGTGGTGGCCGAGCCGTAGAGCCCGCCCGGCCAGGCGTCGTACAGGAAGTACTGGTGGCGGAGACGGGCGGCGTCGGTGTGCAGGAGCACCGACACGCCCTTGAAGGCCCAGCCGTACTTGTGGACGTCGGCCGACAGCGAGCTCACGCCCGGCACGGCCAGGTCCCACCGCGGCACCGGCTCACCCAGCCGCTCCCAGAACGGGAGGAGCCAGCCGCCGAGGCAGGCGTCGACGTGGAAGAGCACGCCCCGTTCGGCGGCCAGTCCGGCCAGCTCGGGGATGGGGTCGATCACCCCGTACGGGTAGCAGGGCGCCGAGCCGACGAGCAGCCCGGCCCGATCGCCGAGGGCCTCGGCCGCGGCCTCGGGATCGAGGCGGCCGTCGTCGCCGACCGGCACGACCACGTGCTCGAGGTCGAGGTAGTGGGCGGCCTTGGCGAAGGCGGGGTGGGCGGTGCTGGCGGTGACGAGCTGCGGTTCGGCGATGCCTCGGGTCTCGCGAGCGTGCTCCCTGGCGACCTGCACGGCGAGGAAGATGCTCTCGGTGCCCCCCGAGGTGAGCTTCCCCACGGCGTCGGGCCGTCCGAAGAGGTCGGCGGCCTGCGCGACCAGCTCCTGCTCCATCTTGAGCAGGCTCGGGAAGGCGAACGGGTTGAGGTAGTTCTCGTGCAGGTACTCGTGGGCGACGGCGGCCTGGAGCGCCTCGAGCTCGGGATCGGCCGGGTTGTACACGAGGCTGAAGGTGCGCCCACCCCGCCAGTCGGCGTCGTCGCCCCGTCCGGCCCGGACCTCGGCGAGGAGCTCATCGGCGGGCCGGCCTCGTACCGGGAACCCCGGCCGCGCCTCGTCGCCCATCAGCGGGCAGCCTGGTCGGTGTCGGCCGGCGGCCAGTCGGGGTCGAGCTGGCGGAGGAACAACGCGCAGCGATCGGCCTCGTCGTCCTCGCCGATCGACGCCGCCGCCTCCTGGAGACCGGCGAGGGCTCGGAGGAACCCGCGGTTGGATGGGTGCCGCCACCGGACGTACCCGCTGCCCCGCCAGCCGTTGGCACGAAGGCGGTCGAGACCGCGGTGGTAGCCGACGCGGTAGGCGGCATAGGCCTCCACCACGTCACGGCCCTGATCGCCGAGGTCGGCCCAGGCCTCGAGGCAACGGGGCCAGCCGGCGACGACTGCCGCCACCGCCTCCCGCCGGTCCTCGCCGGCGAGGGAGCGGGCCGCGGCGAGCGCGCTCACCGCCTCGGCGGGCTCGTCGTCGAGCACGGTCTCGGGTGGACCGGACGTGGTGAGCGTGACCTCGGACATGGGGCGACGGTAGCGCTGCGGCCCGCCCGGTCAGCCCTCCCCGGCGCGGGCCAGCGCCACCCGGACCAGATCGGCCGTCGCCGCGGGGTGGCTGAGGTGGACGCCGTGGCCGGCCCCGTCCACCACGTGCAGCTCGGCGCCCGGTGCCTCGGCCGCCAGTCGGCGGGCGGCCTCGATGTGGTGCGGGCGCGACTCGCTGCCGTGGGCCGACACCACGGGGACCCGCAGCTCCACCGGTTCGTAGGGCGCCGGCGCCGGGGCCCGGATCGAGCGGAGATCCGCGATCAGGGCCGGGCCCTCGGCTCGGCGCTGCGCCTTGGTGCGCTCCGGAAGCGACTCCCAGCGGGCATCGCCCACCATCCGCCGCATGAACCGCTCGGCCGCTGCGGCCGGCGTGCGTTCGCCGCTGGCCAGCACCGCCCCGGCGGTGTCGGTGGGCCACCAATCGGCCCACGCCATCGACGCCTCGAAGGCCAGCACGGCCCGGGTCAGCTCGGGGTGCCGGTGGGCGAAGGTGAGCGCGATCACGCCACCGATGCTGTGGCCGAACAGCACGGCCGGGCGGCCCGCCACGACCGAGACGAGGTCGTCGACCTGCTCGGAGATCGACGTCCCCGGCGCCAAGTCGATCGAGTGGGCGTACCCCCGCCGGTCGTAGCGAACGGCGTGCACGTCGGGGAGCTGGCGGATGACCTTCACGAAGGCGCTGCTGCGATCGAGCGAGCCGTGGACGACCACGAGGAGCGGCCCCGCTTCGTCTCCGTGCTCGGCGACGAAGAGGTCGGTCATGAGCAGCAGATGCTAGAAGGCTCCGGTGGAGCTCCTGCTCATCCGCCACGGTCTCCCGATGCGCGTCGACGGTGTCGACGGTGCCGGGCCCGCCGATCCTCCGCTGGCACCGCGAGGCCTCGAGCAGGCCCACGCGCTCGCCGACTGGTTGCTCGACGAGCGGGTCGACGCCGTGTGGTCGAGCCCGATGCGCCGGGCGTTCGAGACCGCGGCGCCGTTGGCGGCGCGGCTCGGGCTGGACGTCGTCGTGGACGAGGACCTGTGCGAGTACGACCGGGACGCCACCAGCTACATCCCCCTCGAGGAGCTCAAGGCCGCCAAGGACCCCCGCTGGTACGAGGTGCCGGAACGCCCCGAGCACTTCCAGGCCCAGGTCGTGGCCGCCGTCGAGCGCATCGTGGAGGCCCACCCGTCACAGCGGGTCGCGGTGGTGTGCCACGGCGGGGTGATCAACGCCTACACCGGCGCCGTCCTCGGCCTCGACGAGCCCCTGTGGTTCCTGCCGCAGTACACGTCGATCAGTCGGGTGTTCGCCAGCGCCGGGGGCATCCGGTCGATCGCCTCGTTGAACGAGGCCGCCCACGTGCGCAAGCTGCTCGCCTGAGCTGGTCGCCGCGCGCACCCCACCTGGGCCCGGACGCAGCGAGGGACCGGTCCCCCCGAACCGGTCCCTCGAGCACAACTACCTCCTTGCGAAGGTAGGGACATTCTTACTTCAACTGCGCGGCACCTGCGACCAGGGCAGGCCCTTGTCGGCCCGCACGTCGCCCGGCAGGCCGAGCACCCGCTCGCCGAGGATGTTCTTGGCGATCTCGGTGGTGCCACCCTCGATGGAGTTGGCCCGGGTGCGGAGGAACGCCTGCTGGGGGTTGGCCCACATCATGGCGTTCTGCGGACGCTCCATCGGGTAGCCGTCGGGCTTCAGCATCCCGTCGGCCCCCATGAGGCCCACGGTGAAGGCGCTGATGTCCTTGTTGAGGTCGGCTGACATGGCCTTGCCGATCGAGCCCTCGGGGCCGGGGTTGCCCACCGAGCGCAGCTGGCTGGCCCGGATGTTGGTGAGCCGCAGCACCTCGGCGCGGATCCACAGCTTGGTGATCTCGTCGCGCAGGACGGTGTCGTCGTGGCCGTACTGCTTCCACACCTTGAGGGCCTCGGCGATGAAGCCGCTGCCCCGGGGGGCGACGCCGCCGCCGATGGCGACGCGCTCGTTCATGAGGGTGGTGAGCACGACCCGCCACCCGTCACCGACCTCGCTCAGCCGCTCGGCGTCGGGGATCCGGACGTCGGTGAAGTACACCTCGTTGAACTCGGCCTCACCGGTGATCTGGTAGAGCGGCCGGACCTCGACGCCCGGCGCCTCCATGTCGACCACGAAGTAGGTCATGCCCTTGTGCTTGGGCGCCTCCGGGTCGGTGCGAGCGACGAGCATCCCCCACTTGGCCAGGTGGGCGAGGGTCGTCCACACCTTCTGGCCGTTGACGATCCACTCGTCACCGTCGCGCACGGCCTTCATGGCCAGGCCCGCCACGTCGGAGCCGGCGCCGGGCTCGGAGAACAGCTGGCACCACACCTCCTCGCCGGTGAAGAGCGGGCGGAGGTAGCGCTGCTTCTGCTCTTCCGAGCCGTGGGTGACGATCGTGGGGGCGCCCATGCCGTGACCGATCACGTTGCGGTAGGCGGCCACGGGAGCGCCGGCGCCGTGGAGGCGCTCGTTGATCTCGCGCTGCACCCGCGGGGACAGGCCGAGCCCGCCTTCGCCGACCGGGAAGTGCACCCATGCCAGGCCGAGGTCGAACTGCCGGCCGAGGAAGGTGACGGGGTCGGTGTCCTTCGGCGGGAGCTCCTCGAGGAGCTGGTCGCAGAGGGCCAGGACGGTGGCCTCATCGGTGCTCGGGGCGTCGGTGACGGTCATGCGCCGACCTTATCTTGACCGCCCGGTCAAGTAACAGCCGGGTGCGATCAGTTGAGGCGGGCCCGGAGGCGGGCCGCCGACACGGCGTCGCGATCGTCATCGAGCCGCTCGAGGATCTCGGCGCCTTCGTCGAACCGGCCCAGCGAACCGAGGAGCACGGCCAGCTCGCGGTGCTCGGCGGGGGTCGCCCCCGGGAGCGCGAGCCGCAGCCGGAGCACCCACGCCAGCCCTCGCTTGTCGCCGGACCGGCGGTGGGCGCCGGCCAGGTTGCCCAGCATGCGGGCGACGATGGCCCGCTCCCCGATCGGCTCGAGGTAGCGGTCGTCCCACGTGGCCCGAGGGTGGAGGCCGGCGAAGATGCGCCGGCAGCCGGCAGGATCGAGCACCCGCCCCTGCGCGTACACGTCGTGGTAGCGCTCGTCCTGGCCCGCTTCCCGCACGAGGAAGTGGCCCGGCATGCCGATGCCGTCGATCGTCACGCCGACCCGACGACCGACCTCCATGGCCACGACCGACAGCGTGAGGGGGATGCCCAGCCGGCGATCCAGCACCGCAGGGAGCAGCGAGTTCCGGGCGTCGTGGTAGGTGTCGGCGTCACCGGCGAACCCGAGATCGCCGACGAGGTGGCCGACCACTCCGTCGATCGACGGCTCGCGCACGCCGGCGGCCAACTCGTCGAGCCGGCGGAGCTCGGCGTCGACGTCGAGATCCGGCAAGGCCTGGCGGGCGACGGCGAGGCAGGCCCGGTCGAGCGGCACCCTCGGTCGGGCCACGTCGACGAGGGCCGCGAACTCCTCGACCGGTTCGGCGGGCATCCCGTCACGGTACCGGCGGGTACCTTGCCCCCATGTTCCCCGGATCCTTCGCCGCCACCGCCCCCGACCGACCCGCCGTGATCATGGCCTCCACCGGGGCCATCCAGACCTACGCCGACCTCGACGCCGAGGCCAACCGCTTGTCGCAGCTGTTCCGCGCCGCAGGGCTGCAGGCCGGCGACCACGTCGCGTTCTGCCTCGAGAACCACCCGCGATTCCTCAGCATCATGTGGGGCGCCCACTACGCCGGGCTCTACTACACGGCCCTCTCGTCCCGGCTGACCACGGAGGAGATGGCGTACATCGTCGCCGACTGCGGCGCCCAGGCGTTCATCACCTCCGACTACAAGCGGAGCCAGGCCGCCGAGCTGGTCGACAAGATGCCCGGGGTCCGGGTGCGGCTCATGGTCGACGCGGTGATCGACGGCTACGAGTCGTTCGAGGAGGCGGTGGCCGCCCAGCCGAGCGAGCCCCTCCCCGACCGCGTCGAGGGCCAGGACATGCTCTACAGCTCCG
>JALYWQ010000071.1 GCA_030852625.1 Actinomycetota bacterium | reverse complement strand
CCCACCGGGTGCGGGGCGGCGCTTCGTTCCTCGAGCGCCCCGCGGTCAGGCGGGCGATGCGCGACCTGCGCGACGGCCGCATGCCGTTGGGCACGGCTCTCGCGGATCTCGAGCTGCAGCTCGGGGAGCTGGCCGCGGAGGTCGAGGGCCCTGGCGACGAGCCGACCGTGCCGGACGACGACCTCGTCGCACTCGACCTGCTGGTGCGGATGGGGCGCGACTACCTCCGGCTCGATGCCACCGGCACCGGCTCGACGTTCGCGATGTGGGTCTCGGCCACGGTCCAACGGGAGGACGAGGGTCCCCGGCTCGACGCTGTCGACCTCCTCACGTTCCACGCCGCCAAGGGCCTGGAGTGGCCGGTCGTGCACCTCGCCGGCCTCGAGGACGGGTACGTACCGATCTCCCACGCCAAGACCGCGGCCGCCAAGGCCGAGGAGGCTCGGCTGCTCTACGTGGCCATGACCCGAGCGCAGCAGGAGCTCCACCTCACGTGGGCCGCGCAACGGGCCTTCGCCGGCAAGGTCGTGGAACGGCGGCGCTCCCCGCTCCTCGCCAACGTGCCCGACCGGGCGTCGGATCCGGGTCCGGCCGAGCTACCGGTTCCCACCCCGCCGGTGGACGACTGGGCCGACGAGCTGGCCCGGCAGCGAGCCGTCCTCGCTCGGGGTGGACAGGACTCGAAGGAGCTCGTCGCGCTGCGGCGGTGGCGGGACGAGGCGGCTCGTGCCGCACGGGTGCCAGCGGAGGCCGTGCTCCCCGACCACGTCCTGTCGAGGGTCGTCGCCGCCCACCCGGCGGACATCGCCGAGCTCGGCGCGGTGCGCGGTGTGGGGAGCATCCTCGCCAGCCGGTTCGGTGACGACGTGCTCGCAGCGCTCCGGGAGGGCGGCCTCGAGGCGAGCAGCGCGTGACGCGCTCCTAGTCGGAGCCGTCGAGCTCGGCCCGCGCCACCTGGGCGGACCGCTGCTCCTTGAGCTCCACGAACCGTGACGCATCGAAGGTGATGAACAGGCCCTGGGCCTCGGCGCAGAGCCGGTCACCGGCGGAGAGCGTGCCCGAGGTGAAGATCTTGCGACCCTCGACGGCGGTGATCACGCCCTCGAACTGGAGCTCGGTCTCGAGCGGGGTGGGACTGCGGTAGTCGATGCTGAGGTTGGCCGTCATGCCAGGCGCCCCGGACATGGTCTGGGTGCAACCGAGGAGCTCATCGAACGCCGCTGCGATGTAGCCGCCGTGCACACAGCCGGGCGGGCCTTCGTAGGCCGGCCCGAACCACGCTCGCCCGAGCATGCGATCGTCGTCCTGGCGCATCTCGAGCGGAGGGGCGAGGGCGTTGATCCTCCCGAGCATCGGGCCCCGGTCGAAGAAGCCGAACTCGCCGCCGGAGATCGAGGCCTCGGCGAAGCCGTAGTACTCGCCGTCGAGTGGGTGCTCCCGAAGCGTGGCCGCGAGCGCCTCGAGCGCGCCGGCCAGGTCGCTGAGCACCTCGGCCGGCGCGCCCGTGCGGACGAGCCGGTGGAGGAGGTCGCGCAGGGCCTGCCCGTTGCGATGGAGCTCGGCGCGTCGGGAGCCCGGCTCGACGCTGCGCATCCGCTCCAGGATCGGCCCCCAGCCGAGGTCCGTGAACGGCGACGACGGCTCGGTCACGCCGGGTCCGCCACGTCGACGACGACGGGGGCGTGGTCGGAGGGCAACTTGCCCTTGCGGGCGTTGCGGTCGATCAGCGCACCTTGCACGCGGCCGGCCAGGGTCGCCGACGCCAGGACCAGGTCGATGCGCATCCCGATCCCCTTGTGGAAGTTGCCGGCCCGGTAGTCCCACCAGGAGAAGAGCTTGCCGATGTCGGGGTGACGGTCCCGGAACACGTCGTGCAGGCCCCACTCGAGGAGGCGGTCGAGGGCCGCACGCTCCGGAGCGCTCACGTGGGTCGAGTCCTGGAGCGCACCGATGTCCCAGACGTCGAGGTCGCTCGGCGCGATGTTGAAGTCGCCGAGCACGGCGGTGGGGGCGGCAGGATCGGCGGTGGCCGAGAGGTGCTTGCGGAGCCGCTCGAGCCACCGGAGCTTGTACTGGTAGTGCTCGTGGTCGAGGGCGCGACCGTTGGGCACGTACACGCTCATGATCCGGGTGCCACCGCAGGTGGCGGTGATGAGACGGGCCTCGTCGTCGGCCGGGTCGCCGTCGGCGAAGCCGTTCACCACATCGTCGAGCCCGACCCGGCTGAGGATGGCGACGCCGTTCCAGCGCCCCTCACCGTGGTGGGCCGATTCGTAGCCCAAGGCCGAGAACGCCATCGTGGGGAAGGCGCTGTCGGCCAGCTTGGTCTCCTGCATGCAGACGACGTCGGGCTGGCACTCGCGCAGCCACTCCTCCACGCGAGGGAGTCGGGCGTTGAGCGAGTTCACGTTCCACGTCACGAGGCGCACGGATCGTGACGCTACCGGGTGCCTGACGGCGACCCGCACCCGTCGGGCCGATCATCGCGCTGAGCGCGCGACCGGCCCGACGGTGCAGGCGACACCCGGATGAAGTCGTGCTAGCGGCGCTTGGCCGGAGCCTTCTTCGCGGTTGCCTTCTTCTTGGCCGGAGCCTTCTTGGCTGCGGCCTTCTTCTTGGCCGGAGCCTTCTTGGCTGCGGCCTTCTTCTTGGCCGGAGCCTTCTTCGCTGCGGCCTTCTTCTTGGCCGGAGCCTTCTTCGCTGCGGCCTTCTTCTTCGCCGGAGCCTTCTTCGCTGCGGCCTTCTTCTTGGCCGGCGCCTTCTTGGCCGCGGTCTTGCGGGCCGGCGCCTTCTTGGCTGCTGCCTTCTTCTTGGCCGGGGCCTTCTTGGCCGCAGCCTTCTTCTTGGTAGGTGCCACCCGTTCCTCCTTGGTTGGTTGTACGGGGTCCTTCGCCGCGCCGGTCGCCGGGGTGGCGGTCGGGGCAACGCTTGCCATGGTCAGGTCGACGCCCCGGCGCGGGGTGTCGAACGCGTGGACCACGAACTCGTACGGCGTATCCATCCGCAGCACCTCACGTGCACTGCGAGGCGGCGGATCGCCGAGATGTTTGAGGGGGAGGTAGCAACGTGCGCCGTCGGCCATGACGTAGGCGCCGTGGGAGGCGAAGCGCTCCACCTCGCCCGACACGATCGACCCGACCGGGTGCCGCCCGACGAACTCGATGAACGGCAACGGATCGTTGTACGGCTCGACCGCGCCACCACCACCGCCACCGCCACCGCCGCCTTCGCCGCGACCCCGCCCACGGCGGCCGCGGCCGCCGGTGCTCCCGGCGTCCTGGGGCTGCTGCAGCTTGGCCTTGGGCGCACGGCCGGGAGCGTCGGGCTGCTTCGGGCCGGCAGGGGTGGGGCCCTTGCTGCTCTTGGTGGTGGCCTTCTTGGCCGGCCGGCTGTCCTTGGCCGACTTCTCGACCTTCTCCGCCGCGGGCGTGTCGGCGGCCTGGGACTTCGCCTTCTTGGCGTCGCTCACCGACTTGCGACTGAGCGGCCCCCGCACCGGCGACCGGTCCATGAACACCCAGCCGACGTACGGGACCGGCTTCCCACCGACGAGCCGACCCTGGTCGAACAACCAGCCGTACTGACCGTGGAACTCCTGGAAGGAGTCGTTGGAGAGGATCACGGCGTTGGCGCGGTCGGCGATCTGCAGCACGAACGCGTCGCCGCGACCGATCACCCCCGCCGGTGGAGCGATGAGCTCACCGGCTTCCAACGCAGCCTCGAACGCTTCGCGCTCGGACTCGTCGATGCGGTTGGGGAACGATGCGTCGACCACCACCGTGACGGTGGTGGGCGTGAACTCGTCGATGAACGCGCGCACCGCTTCGTCGAGCTGTTGCAAGCTCGGGAGCGTGCGACCTTCAGTCGCGAGGTTCGATCCGTCGACAACGACGTGTTGGATGGCCATCCGGGAAGCAAGTCAACCAGAGCTTGCGTCGTCGTCGGGGGATTCTCCCCAACTTCGCGCGCAGTAGGTTGCGCGCGATGCGCGATGTGACCGACCAACCGCGAGCTCTTCGAGCCGTGTTCTTCGACTTCGGTGGCGTGGTGCTGTCGAGTCCGTTCGAGGCGTTCAACGAGTTCGAAGCAGCGCGCGGGTTGCCGAAGGACCTCATCCGAACCGTCAACGCGACCAACCCCGACACGAACGCGTGGGCGCAGCTCGAGCGTCGTCAGGTCGGCTTCGACGAGTTCTGCGCGCTGTTCGAGGCGGAGTGCACGGCGCTCGGACACCGCGTCGACGCTCGTGAGCTGATGCCGGCGCTGGCCGGCGCGATCCGACCCGCGATGGTGCGCGCCATCGATCGGTGCAACGAGGCAGGGCTCATCACGGCGTGCCTCACGAACAACTTCGTGAGCTGGGGCGAGCCCGACACCGAGCGGGCCGGCGAGATCCAGGACGTGCTGCGCCGCTTCGCCCACGTCGTGGAGTCGAGCAAGGTGGGCGTGCGCAAACCCGACCCGCACTTCTACGAACTGGCGTGCGACCTCGCGCAGGTCGAACCGTCGGAAGTCGTGTTCCTCGACGACCTCGGGGTGAACCTGAAGCCGGCCAAGGCCATCGGGATGACCACCATCAAGGTCGGCGACCCCGATGTGGCCATCGCCGAGCTCGAGCAGGTGCTCGGCATCCCGCTGCGCGGTTAGGCGTGGTCAGGCGGGGTCAGTCGACCGGCTAGAGCCCGAGGAAGTGCCGCAACGACTGCCGGGCCTCGTCGACCTCGTGCTGCGGCGCCAGCTTGGTCAGTGCTCGACGAAGTCCTGTCAGATCGCCGTCGGGCAGGCCTGCTGCCCTCGTGATGCGGTGGAGGTAGGTCGGGAACTCGTCGACGACCTCCCGGTAGGTGAGGGCCACGGGCTCGATGGCGTTCCGTTCGAGGAGCCGCTCCAGACGTTCCCGCTTCCTCTGGATCTGGTGCATGAACTCCAGGATCCCGGCCGGATCGGGAACGACCGGGTCACCGTCCCGCCATCCCACCTCACGGGAGCCGTACCTGACCTCGCCGTCCTCGAGGTGGTACTGGTTGGTCACCGTCAGGCGCCAGTGGGAGTAGGCCCACTCCCACAGCGGCTCCCGATCCAGGGTGACGAACGTGACCTTCTCGAAGCGTTCGAGGAAGAAGCGGACGGCGACGTCCTCCAACCGGTCCGATCTGCCTGGCGTGCCCTTGGCCGGGGGCCCCGTGGGCGCCACCCAGACACCGAGGTGCTCGAGGTAGTTGACCATGAGCGTGACGGCGAAGGTGTCCCCCGCTGGACCCCCTCCGTCCGCCGCGAACTGCTCGAACTGTCCCCGGAGGTCGAGGCCGGACCTCCGAGCGCGGCTCAGGTGCTCACCAGGACGGCCGAGCGTGCCGAGAGCGCCGATGTCCTTCGCGAGCAGGTTCGTGCCCGAGCGCTGGTTCCCGAGGATGACGAGCGCGTTCCGTTGCGGGATCAGCCCTCGCAGGTCGTTCGCGGTCAGCTCCGGCTCGGCCACCTCAGCCCACAGCGAGGGCGGCGGCGAGCAGCGCGGCCTGCTCCTGGTTGTGGATGGCGTGGGAGCCTCCGGCCGGGCTGCCCGACTCGTGCCGCGACACCCGCTGGATGGTGTGGGTGTCGTCGAACCGCTCGTAGAGGCGCCCTCGCACGAAGCTCCAGGCGCCCATGTTCTCCGGCTCCTCCTGGAGCCACACGAGCTCCTTGGCGTTGGGGTAGGACGCCGCGATCTCGGCCAGCTGGTCGCCGGGCCAGGGGTAGAGCTGCTCCACCCGCACGACAGCGACGGGTGCTCCGGCCTCGTCACGAGCCGCGATGGCCTCCTGACCCACCTTGCCGCTGGCCAGCACGATGCGCCGGACCGCTGAACGATCGGTGACCCCGACGTCGTCGATCGTCTCCCGGAACGACCCCGACATGAGCTCGGTGGCCGAGCTCCGCATGGGCTTGGCCCGGAGCAGCGACTTCGGCGTGAAGATCACCAGCGGGTGGCGGACCGTGCGGTGCACCTGCCGGCGGAGCAGGTGGAAGATCTGCGCTGCCTGCGTGCAGTTGGCCACCTGGATGTTGTCCTCGGCGGCCAGGGTGAGGAAGCGTTCGACGCGTGCCGAGCTGTGCTCGGGGCCCTGCCCTTCGTAGCCGTGGGGCAGGAACATCACGAGGCCCGACGTCTGGTTCCACTTGTCCTCGGCAGCGACGAGGAACTGGTCGACGATCGTGGACGCGCCGTTCCAGAAGTCACCGAACTGCGCCTCCCAGATGACGAGGGAGTCCTTGGCCTCGACGGAGTAGCCGTACTCGAAGCCGAGGGCGGCGTACTCCGACAGCAGCGAGTCGTAGATCCAGAACTTGCCCTGGTCGGGGTCGAGGTGGGCCAGCGGGGCGTACTCCGCCCCGTTGGTGTGATCGATCAGGACCGCGTGGCGGTGGCTGAACGTGCCCCGCCGGGTGTCCTGGCCGGCGATGCGGATCTTCCGACCCTCGAGCAGGAGGGAGCCGTAGGCCAGCGCCTCGGCCAGCGCCCAATCGACCTCGCCGTCGGCCCACATCTTGTCGCGGGCCTCGAACTGCTTGAGCAGCTTCGGGTGGACGTTGAACCCGTCGGGGAACGTCGAGAGCGTGGTGTAGATCCGCTGGAGCTGCTCGCCGGCGACGCCGGTCTCGATGGGCGGGAGCACGCCGACGCACGGCGGCGGCGCCTGGGCCAGGACGCCGCCCTTCGGGGCCGCCTGGCGGGTCTGGTCGAGCGACGTCTGCAGCCGGGCGTGGAAGTCGTCGAGGGCCTGCTCGGCCTCCTCGAGGGACAGCTGGCCCCGCTTCACGAGCGACTCGGTGAACAGCTTGCGGACCGATCGCCGTTGTTCGATCTTGGCGTACATCAACGGCTGCGTGTAGCTCGGGTCGTCGCCCTCGTTGTGACCGTGGCGCCGGTAGCAGACCATGTCGATCACGACGTCCTTGTGGAACCGCTGCCGGTAGGCGAAGGCCAACCGGGCGACCCGGACGCAGGCCTCGGGATCGTCGCCGTTCACGTGGAAGATCGGCGCCTGGATGATCTTGGCGACGTCGGTGGAGTAGTAGCCGGTGCGGGCCGACTCCGGGGTGGTGGTGAAGCCGATCTGGTTGTTGACGACGACGTGGATGGTGCCGCCGACGCGGTAGCCCTTGATGTCGCTCATGTTGAGCGTCTCGGCGACCACGCCCTGACCGGCGAACGCGGCGTCGCCGTGCATGAGGATCGGCAGGACCGAGTACGCCTCGGGATCGTTGATGGCGTCCTGCTTGGCGCGGGCCATGCCGACCACCACCGGGTCGACGGCTTCGAGGTGGCTCGGGTTGGCGGCCAGCTCGACCTGGATCTCGGCGCCCTTGCGGCTGACGAACTTCCCGACCTGGCCGAGGTGGTACTTCACGTCGCCGGAGCCCTGCATCGAGTCGGGGTCGACGTGGCCCTCGAACTCCTTGAAGACCTGGTCGTGGCTCTTGCCCACGATGTTGGTGAGCACGTTGAGCCGCCCGCGGTGGGGCATGCCGATCACCGAGCCGTCGAGATCGGCGTCGGCGGCGGCCTCGAGGATGGCGTCGAGGATCGGGATGGCCGACTCGGCGCCCTCCAGCCCGAAGCGCTTCTGGCCCACGTACTTCGTGGCGAGGAACTTCTCGAACGCCTCGGCGGCGTTGAGGCGATCGAGGATGTGGCGCTGGTCCTCGGTGGGCAGCTCCGGGGACACCCCTTCCACCTGCTCCTGGATCCACCGCTGCTCCTCGGGATCCTGGATGTGCATGTACTCGATGCCGATGGTGCGGCAGTAGGCGTCGCGCAGCACGTGGAGGGCGTCGCCGAGCGCCATGCGCTCGCGGCCGGCCAGCCCGCCCGTGAGGAACTCGCGGTCGAGGTCCCAGATCGTGAGGCCGTAGGTGGCCGGGTCGAGCTCGGTGGGCATGTCGGGCTCGCGCCAGCGGAGCGGGTCGAGGTCGGCGATGAGGTGGCCCCGCACGCGGTGCAGACGGATGAGGTTGGCCACCGCCATCTGCTTCTCGAGCATCGCCGACTCGCGGTCGATGGGGTTGACGTCGCGCCGCCACTGCACGGCCTCGTAAGGCACCTCGAGGGCCCGGAAGACGTCGTCGTAGAACCCGTCGGCGCCGAGCAGGAGCTCTTCGACCCGCTTGAGGAACAGCCCCGACTCCGCGCCCTGGATGACGCGGTGGTCGTAGGTGGAGCTGATCGTGAGGACCTTCGACACGCCGAGCTCGGCGAGCGTGACCGGATCGGCGCCCTTCCACTCAGAGGGGTAGTCGAGCGCACCGGCACCGACGATGAGACCCTGGCCCGGCATGAGCCGCGGCACCGACTGCACGGTGCCGATCGTGCCGGGGTTGGTGAGCGACACGGTGATGCCGCCGAAGTCGTCGGGCGCCAGCTTGTTCGACCGGACCTTCCGGATGAGGTCTTCGTAGGCACCCCAGAAGGCACGGAAGTCGAGGGTGTCGGCGTCCTTCACCACGGGGACGAGGAGCGTGCGGCTGCCGTCGCTCTTCTCCACGTCGACGGCGATGCCGAGACCGATGTGCTCGTGGCGCACCACCCGCGGCTTGCCGTCCTCCCCCTCCATGTAGGAGGAGTTCATGACCGGCACCGTCTCGTGGATGGCCCGCACCACGGCGTAGCCGATGAGGTGGGTGAAGGAGATCTTCCCCCCACGGGTGCGGCCCAGGTAGCCGTTGATCACCCGGCGGTTGACCTCGAGCAGCTTGGCCGGCACCAGCCGGAAGCTGGTGGCGGTGGGCACCTCGAGGCTGGCGGTCATGTTGGCGACGATGCGGGCCGCAGCGCCGCGGATCGGCTGGCCGGCCTCGTCGGCCGACGGAGCCTTGGCATCGGCGCTCGGCGCGGGAGCGGGCGGAGTCGCCGGTGCGGCAGGGGC
>JALYWQ010000067.1 GCA_030852625.1 Actinomycetota bacterium | reverse complement strand
GTGCCACGTGGTGGAGGACGTGGCCGACCCCGAACCCGGCTCTGCCACCGCCCTTCCCGAACCGGGCGAGCTGCGCCACGTGCTTTCCCGGCTCGGCACCGGCCTCACGCCATGCCGGCGCCAGCGTCAGGGCGACGACCTCGACCTCGACGCCCTCGTCGAGGCCCGGGTCGACCAGCGGGCCGGCGGCCGCGGGTCCGACGACGTCTACCTCGAGAACCTCCGGCGCCGGCGGGACCTGTCGGTCCTCGTGCTCCTCGACGTTTCCGGCTCGGCCGCCGAGCCCGGCGTGGCCGGTCGCACGGTCCACGAGCACCAGCGCGACGCGGCGGCGGCCCTCACCACCGTGCTGCACCGGCTCGGCGACCGGGTGGGCCTCTACGCCTTCAACTCCCGCGGCCGGAAGGCGGTGCGGGTGACCCGGGTGAAGGGGTTCGACGAGCTCGCCGACGGGTGCACCTCGCGCCGGCTCGACGGCCTGCAACCCGGTGCCTACACCCGGGTGGGCGCGGCGATCCGCCACGGTGCCGCCGTGCTCGAGCGCGAGGGCGGCACGCCCCGGCGCCTGCTCGTGGTGCTGTCCGACGGCTTCGCCTACGACCACGGCTACGAGGGTCGCTACGGCGAGGCCGACGCTCGGCGGGCCCTGCTCGAGGCCCGGCGCCAGGGGATCGGCTGCCTCTGCCTCAGCGTGGGGGCCGACGTCGACATGGCGGCGCTGCAGCGGGTGTTCGGATCGGCGGCCCACGCCACCATCCCCACCGCAGAGCAGTTGGCAGCGTCCATCGGGCCACTGTTCGCCGCCGCCCTGGCCTCGGCCGAGGCCCAGCGCCGGCGGTTCCAACGCACCGAGCGAACGCGGGCCCGACTGGCATCCGACAAGGGGAGACGATGAACGAGCGGCCGTACTACGTGCCGGTGGGCAACGAGGAAGCGGTGTTCAAGGCCGCCCACACCCAAGGCCTGGCCATCGTGCTGAAGGGACCGACCGGGTGCGGCAAGACCCGGTTCGTGGAGGCCATGGCCCACGACGTCGGCCGGCCGCTGATCACGGTGTCGTGCCACGACGACCTCACCGCGGCCGACCTCGTGGGGCGCTACCTCATCGAGGGGGGCGACACGGTGTGGGTCGACGGGCCGCTCACCCGGGCCGTGCGGGAAGGCGCCATCTGCTACCTCGACGAGGTGGTGGAAGCCCGCCAGGACACCACGGTGGTGATCCACCCGCTGGCCGACCACCGGCGCCAGCTGCCGATCGATCGGCTGGGCGTCGTGCTCGACGCCGCGCCGGGGTTCAGCCTGGTGGTGTCCTACAACCCGGGCTACCAGAGCGTGCTCAAGGACCTGAAGGACTCCACCCGCCAGCGGATGGTGGCCATCGACCTCGACTTCCCGCCGCCCGACGTGGAGGAGAAGGTGGTCACCCACGAGGCGGGGATCGGGCCCGACGAGGCCCGCCGCCTCGTGCGGCTGGCCGGTGTCATCCGACGCGTCGAGCACGCCGGCCTGCGTGAGGTGGCGTCGACTCGGGTGCTCATCGCGGCCGGTCGCCTGGTGGCGGCGGGGCTCCCGTTGCGCGACGCCGCTCGGGCCGCGGTGGCCGGCCCGTTGACCGACGACCCGGTGGTGCTGGCCGGGCTGCACGAACTGATCGCCAACTACCTGGCCGACGACCACGGGGAGACGTAAGTGGCCTACGAGAGCGACGCCGAGCCCATCAAGATGGGCTACCTCATGGACTTCCGCTTGCCGGAGGGCTTCCCGGAGCTGTTCCGCAAGGACCTCACCGACCCCTTCGAGCACGTCTTCCAGGAGGGCTTCGAGCAGGGGGTGATCGACCGACCGGTGGAGATCGTCTACCGCGAGGTGGAGGGGCTGCCCAAGGGGTCGGTGAAGGCGGTGATCGACGCGTACGGCGAGCTGGTCGACGAAGGCTGCCTCCTCGTCTTCGGCCCGTCGATCACCGACAACTGCGAACCGACCAAGGAGGCCATCGAGGAGCGCTTCAAGGTGCCGGCCATCAGCGTCACCGGCTCCGAGCAGTGGCTCGGGGAGTGGACGTTCTCCCTGTCGATGGGGTCGATGAGCGACGAGCCGATCTTCTGGGCCGACCTCATCGCCAAGCGGGGCCTCAACGACGTCGGCCTCCTCGTGGAGCAGTCGCTCATCGGCGACTCCTACCAGCAGTCGTTCCGGAGGGCCGCCCGCAACAAGGGGCTTCGCATCGTCGCCGAGGAGCTCATCCCCCAGACGGCCAAGGACGTCACCGAGCAGGTGCAGAAGCTGCACGACGCGGGTGTGGGCGCCGTGGTCCACTGTGGGTTCGGCTTCGGCGTGGTGCTCGTGGGCTTCGCCATGCAGGCCCTCGACTGGGACCCGCCGCGGTTCATGGGCACGTCGTTCCAGAACGCCTGGCTCAACGAGATCGTGTGGAACGCCATGCTCGGCTGGGTCGGCATCGACCAGTACGACCCCGAGAACCAGGTGGGCCAGGAGTTCCTCGACCGCTACGACGAGCGCTTCGGTCGCCGACCCGAGTGGTGCGTCCCGGTCGTGAACCGCGATCTCGCCGTCGTCCTCCTCCAGGCCTTCGCCGACGCCCGGCCCCTCTCCCCGGCCGGGGTCCGGGACGCCATCGAGCGGGTGAAGATGTTCCCGGCCGCGTCGGGGGCCCCGGGCACGCGGATCTCCTTCGGTCGCTACATGCATCGAGGCTGGATGGGCCCGGGCTACCTCGTGGCCCGGCAGCTCGATCCCGACGGCGTCACCGCCCACACCGTCGACCGGTTCGGGGAGGCCTGACGGTGGCCACGGTGCAACTGGCGCCCAGCGACGTCGACGTCGCTCCGGTCACGCCGTTCCGGATCACCCCGGCCCGTCTCGTGGGCGCTGCGGTGGTGCTGGCCGGCCTCGTCGCCGTGGCCGTCAACGCCCGCAGCGGCGCCGTGGCCGACCGCATCGCCAACCCCGCCGTCGACGGCGCGCCCCGTCCGCTCGAGCCGCTGTTCGGCTTCGACCACTGGATCACGCTCCACCAGATCGGGACCATCTTCATGATGATCACCCTGGTCACGGTGTTCGTCGTGGGGTGGCGTCGCAAGCCCGGCAACCCCACCCTTCTGATGGTCCTGGCCACCACGCTCCTCGTGTGGCAGGACCCGATCATGAACTGGGCGCCCTACGCGGTCTACAACCCGGAGCTGTGGCACTGGCCCGAGACGTGGCCACTGGTGTCGCTGTCGCCCACCGTGGAGCCGTTCATCGTGATCGGCTACGCCACCTTCTACATGGCGCCGTTCTTCCCCGCCGTGTGGCTGGTGCGGCGGCTGCAGGCCAACCGGCCCGTCGACGCCTTCGTCTGGCGGCACCCGCTCATCACCTTGTCGGCGCTGATCCTGGCCATCGGCTTCGTGTTCGACGCCTGCCTCGAGATCTTCCTCGTGCGCACCCAGCTGTACATCTACTCCCACGTGATCCCGTGGGGCTCCTACGCGGCGGGGGAGTGGTACCAGTTCCCGCTCATCTGGGAGTCGGCCCTCGTCTCGACGGTGATGATCCCGGCCGGGGTGCTGCTCTACAAGGACGACACCGGCAAGACCAAGGCCGAGAAGCTGGCCCAGCGGGCCCGGCTGTTCCGGAGGCGCCCGGCCCTCGGGGCCTTCGCAGTGATGTTCGGCGTCGTGAACTTCACCTACTTCTTCCTCTACGGAGGCGGCTTCGTGCTGATGAAGAACACCGGGGCCGCGTCGTCGGTGGCCTGCCCGTGGCCCTATCCCGAGGCCAAGGTCTACGACCCGCAGGGCCACTACGAGGCGGCCGGCGAACCAGGGCCGTACTTCCCGGGCATCTGGTCGGGGTGGCAGAGCAGCCAGCTCGACGGCCGCCCCGATGTCGAGGCCCCCGCCGACGGCGGTCGCTGTGGGGGTGGCGGTTGAGCGAGGGTCGCAGCGTCGTCGTCACGGGCGCCTCCCGCGGGCTCGGGCGGGCCACCGCGGCCCACCTCCACCGGGCGGGCTGGACGGTGCTGGCCGCCATGCGCAACCCCGATCGGGACATGGACGGGCTGCAGGCTGCCGCGGGCGTCACGGGGGACGACGACCGGTTGGTGCCCGTGCGCCTCGACCTCGACGACGAGCGCTCGATC
>JALYWQ010000215.1 GCA_030852625.1 Actinomycetota bacterium | reverse complement strand
GGCCATGGCCGCTCGCAGCTCGTCGTCGGTGAACGGCACCGTGAGCCCGAGCCCGGCCGCCGATCGGTGGAGCCGCTCGAGGTGGCGGCGGACGGCGAACGGTTCGCCGTCGACCGCCTTGAGCGTCTCGAACACGCCGTCGCCGACCGTGAGGCCGTGGTCGAAGATCGAGGTGGTGGCCTCGGTGGCCCCGACGAGGGCGCCGTTCAGCCACACCGTGCCGGTGGTCATGCCCACGATCCTGACGCCACCTGGAGGAGACGGCGAGCCTTGAGCTCGGTCTCCTGCCACTCGTCCTCCGGGTCGGAGTCCCACGTGATGCCGCCGCCGGTGCCGAAGTGCAGTCGTCCGTCCTCGATCCAGAAGGTCCGGATGGCGACGTTGAGGTCGCCCTGCACGAGATCGGCGTCGACCCAGCCGACGGCCCCGCAGTAGATGCCCCGGGGCCCCACCTCGAGCTGGGCGATGTGGGCCAGGGCGGCCAGCTTCGGCGCGCCCGTCACCGACCCCGGCGGGAAGGTGGCGGCGATGGCGTCGGCCCACCCGACCCCGGGCCGGAGCCGCCCGCTCACGGTGGAGACGAGGTGGACCAGGCCGGGGTGGTGCTCCAGCGCCAGGAGGGCCGGCACCTCCACCGACCCCCACTCGCACACCCGCCCGAGGTCGTTGCGCACGAGGTCGACGATCATCACGTTCTCGGCCCGATCCTTGGCCGTGAGACCGGACTCGTCGGACGCGGTCCCCTTGATCGGCGACGAACGGACGACGGACCCGTCCCGCCAGAGGAACCGCTCCGGCGACGCCGACGCCACCTGGCAGCCGAGGTGGGGGAGGCGGACGACCGCCGAGTACGGCGCGGGGTTCCCCTCGGCCAGTGCCGCCCCCAGCGCGGCGATGTCGGCGCCGACCGGCAGCGGCGCCGACAACCGGCGGGTGAGGTTCACCTGGTACACGTCGCCGGCGGCGATGGCCTCTCGGATGGCCTCGACGCCCTTGCGGAAGGCCGGCCCGTCGAGGGTGGAGGACCAGTCGTCGGTGGTCGGCCCACGCCAGGGCGGGCCGGGCCACGGCCGGGCCGGGCGCACGGTGGCGAAGCGGGCGCAGATCGGTGCGCCCTCGAACGGGAGCACGACGGCCCAGAAGCCCGTGGAATCGAGGGCGGCGAGGTCGTCGGTCACGTCGACGAGGTCCGTGGCCAGGCGGCCGCCCACCACCGCGAGGGGCGGCGGTTGCTCCGGTCGGGCCATCACCGCAGCGTACGGGGCGCGGTCGGCGAGCCCAGGGGGAGAACCCGTAGGTGGGCTGGACTGCCGGTGGTCGCGGCTCGCATGTCAGAATCGACAGCGCCATGGACGCCTCGCCGATCGCTCGCGCCCGCTCCACGACGTCAGGTCTGGCGGCGTGAGGGGCATCATCCTCGCCGGCGGGCGGGCCACCCGGCTGAGCCCGGCGAGCCGCGCGACGTCGAAGCAGCTCATGCACGTCTACGACAAGCCGCTCATCTACTACCCCTTGTCGACACTGCTGCACGCGCGCATCAACGAGGTGCTGATCATCTCCACCCCGGATCAGCTGCCGATCTACCGGCAGCTCCTCGGGGACGGCTCGGCCTGGGGCTGCCGGTTCGACTACGCCGAGCAGCCCGAGCCCAACGGCATCGCGGCGGCCTTCGTCATCGGTGAGGAGTTCATCGGCGACGAGAGCGTGGCGCTGATCCTCGGCGACAACATCTTCTACGGGTGGGGGCTCGGCGAGCAGCTCCAGCAGTACTCGTCGCCCGACGGTGCCGTGGTGTTCGGGCTCTGGGTGCCCGACCCCGAGCGCTACGGGGTGCTCGAGTTCGACGACGCCGGCGAGGTGGCCGCGGTCCACGAGAAGCCGGCCGACCCGCCCTCGAACTTCATGATCCCGGGGCTCTACTTCTACGACAACGACGTGATCGAGGTGGCCAAGTCGATCAAGCCGTCCGACCGGGGCGAGCTCGAGATCACCACCGTGAACGCGCAGTACCTCGCCGAGGGACGCCTCCGCGTCTCCAAGCTGCCGTTCTCCACCGAGTGGTTCGACGTCGGCACCTTCGACGCCCTGCTCGACGCCCAGGCCTGGGTCGCCGGTCAGCAGCGCCGCAAGGGCCTGCTCATCGGCTCGCCGGAGGCGGCCGCCCGCCGGGAGCGGTTCATCACCGCCGACCAGCTCGAGGTGCTGGCCCTGGCCGCCGAGGAGGGCGGCGACCTCATGAAGAGCGGCTACGGCGAGATGCTCTTCCGCTTCCTCGAGTTCGAGGACGGCATCGGCCACACCGAGCACGGGGCAGGCTGAGCCGATGGTGGACATCATCGACTTCGACGCGCGCGCCAGCGCCATCGACGGCCTCTTCACGATCACCATGAAGCAGGTGACCGACGAGCGCGGCACCGTGCGGGAGCTGTTCCGCTCGAGCGCCTTCGAGTCGGTCGGCCTCACCGGCTTGCAGTGGCGCCAGGTGAACGTCACCGAGACCAAGCGGGGCGGCATCCGCGGGCTCCACGCCGAAGCCATGAACAAGCTCGTGGCGGTGGCGGCGGGGGAGGCCTTCGGCGCGTACGTCGACCTCCGGCCCGGATCCACCACCCGAGGTGCCGTCGTGACCGTCGAGCTGCGCCCGGGCGTGCAGGTGTTCGTGCCCCGCGGGGTCGGCAACGGCTTCCAGGGCGTGTCCGACGTGCCGGTGCAGTACGTCTACTGCTTCGACGACGAGTGGCAGTCCGGCATGCCCGGCATGGCGTGCAACCCGCTCGACCCGGCGTTGGCCATCCCGTGGCCGGTGGCGGTGGACCCCGCCGACCGTTCGCAGGTGTCCGAGAAGGACCTCAACGCCCCGATGTTCGCGGACCTGGAGGAACAGGGATGAAGCAGTTGGTCACGGGCGGGGCCGGGTTCATCGGCTCGAACTACGTGCGGTGGGTGCTCGCCAACACCGACGACGAGATCGTCGTGTACGACGCCCTCACCTACGCCGGCAACCTGTCCACGCTCAAGGACGTCGACGACAGCCCCCGCTACTCGTTCGTGAGGGGCGACATCTGCGACCCCGGGACCATCGAGGAGGCCATGGCGGGGTGTGACGCCGTGGTGCACTTCGCGGCCGAGAGCCACGTCGACCGGTCCATCGCCGGGGCCGACGACTTCGTCACCACCAACTGCTTCGGCACCAACATCGTGATGGACACCGCCCGCCGGCTCGAGGTCGGCCGGGTGGTGCACATCGGCACCGATGAGGTGTACGGGTCCGTCGAGGAGGGCAGCTCGGGCGAGGGCGACCCGCTGGAGCCCCGCTCGCCGTACTCCGCCTCCAAGGCCGGCTCCGACCTGATCGCGCTGTCGTACCACCACACGCACGGGTTGCCGGTGACCGTCACCCGGTGCACCAACAACTTCGGGCCCTTCCAGTACCCCGAGAAGGCCATCCCGCTGTTCACCACCAACCTGCTCGACGACAAGCAGATCCCGCTCTACGGCGACGGCCTGAACGAGCGCGACTGGCTCTTCGTCGACGACCACTGCTCCGGGGTCGACCTGGTGCTCCGCCAGGGCGAGCTCGGCGAGATCTACAACATCGGTGCCGGCAACGAGACCCCGAACCGGGTCCTCGTCGACAAGCTGCTCGCGCTCCTCGGGAAGGACGAGTCGTCGGTCCGCTACGTGGAGGACCGGCTCGGCCACGACCGGCGGTACTCGGTGGACATCACGAAGATCACGGCACTCGGGTGGAAGAAGCAGCGGACGCTCGACGAGGCGCTCGCCGCCACGGTCGACTGGTACCGCGACAACGAGTGGTGGTGGCGCCCGCTCAAGGGCGGCGCGTGAAGGTCCTGATCACCGGCGCGGGCGGGCAGCTCGGGCGCGATCTCGTGCTGGCGTGCGAACGGGAGGGCGACGAGGTGGTCGTCTGCGACCACGCCGCCCTCGACCTCGGAGACCGCCACTCCGTCATGGAGGCCATCACGGCAGGCCGGCCGGACGTCGTCATCAACAGTGGGGCGTGGACCGCGGTCGACGCGTGCGAGTCCGACCCGGACAAGGCCGAGCTCGTGAACGGGCGGGGCCCGGCGTTCGTGGTGGAGGCCGCCGAGGCGGTCGGCGCCCACGTGGTGCAGATCTCCACCGACTACGTCTTCGACGGCACCAAGATCGGGCCCTACGTCGAGACCGACGCCACCAACCCGCTCTCGGCCTACGGTCGGTCGAAGCTCCAGGGCGAGCAGGCCGTGCGCCCCACCGATGCGGTCGTGCGCACGGCCTGGGTGTGCGGGCAGCACGGCGCCAACATGGTGAAGACGGTGCTGGCCCTGGCCGACCGGCCCGAGCTGGCCTTCGTCGACGACCAGCGGGGCAGCCCCAGCTTCACGGCCGACCTCGCCGTCACCATCCGCCGGCTGGCCGCCGACCGCCTGTCCGGCACCTTCCACGTGACCAACCAGGGGGAGACCACCTGGTACGGGTTCGTGCGCGACGTGCTCGAGCTGGCGGGGCACGACCCCGGCAAGGTCCGCCCCATCGCCACCGCCGACCTGGATCCGCCCCGACCCGCTCCCCGGCCCGCCAACTCGGTGCTCGCCAACGTCGCCCTGGAGGCCGTTGGCCTACCGTTGCTCCCTCACTACCGTTCGTCGCTGGAGCGCCTGCTCGTGGCACTGGGCGCGCGGGCCTGACAAGGAAAAACATGTCGTGAGCAAGATCGCGGTCATCGGGACGGGGTACGTGGGTCTCACCACGGGGGCGTGCTTCGCCCACGTGGGGCACGACGTGGTGTGCGCCGACATCGACGAGGCCAAGGTCGCCATGTTGAGCCGCGGGGAGGTGCCGATCCTCGAGGCCGGCCTCGACAACCTCGTCCGGGAGGGCCTCAACGGCGGGCGCCTGTCCTTCGTGCTCGGCGCTGCGGAGGCGGTGGCGGACTGCGAGTTCGCCTACCTCTGCGTCCCGACCCCCCAGGGTGCGGATGGGTCCGCGGACCTGTCGTACATCGAGGACGCCGCCCGGGAGATCGGCCCGCTGCTCCCCACCGAGGCGATCGTGGTCAACAAGTCGACGGTCCCGGTCGGGTCCACCCGGGTGGTGGAGCGGGCCCTCGGTCGCAGCGACATCGCGGTCGTCTCCAATCCCGAGTTCCTCCGCGAGGGCTCGGCGATCCACGACTTCCTCCACCCCGATCGCATCGTCATCGGCGCCGAGGACCAGGCCGCGGCCGTCCGGGTGTCGTCGCTCTACCTCGGCATCACCGCGCCGGTGATCGTCACCGATCCGGCGTCGGCGGAGACGATCAAGTACGCCGCCAACGCCTTCCTGGCCACGAAGATCTCCTTCATCAACGCCGTCGCCGCGGTCTGCGAGGCGGTCGGCGCCGACATCAAGGACGTGGCCCTCGGCATGGGCTACGACACCCGCATCGGCCACGAGTTCCTCCGCCCCGGCCCCGGCTGGGGTGGCTCGTGCTTCCCCAAGGACACCCGGGCCATGGTGCGGATCGCCGAGGATGCCGGTTACGACTTCAACCTCCTGCGGGGTGTCGTGGCGGTGAACGACGAGCAGCTCAGCCGGGTGGCCCAGAAGGTGGTCGACCTGGCCGGCGGGTCGGTGCAGGGCAAGCGGATCGCGGCGTGGGGCCTCACCTTCAAGGCCCGCACCGACGACCTCCGGGAGTCCCCGTCGCTCGAGGTCCTGGCCCGCCTGGCCGACCAGGGCGCTGAGATCCGGGCCTTCGACCCCGCCGTCACCCGGCAACTCCCCGGCATCGAGGTCGTCACCGACCCCTACGCCGCGGTCGAGGGCGCCGAGGTGCTCGCCGTCCTCACCGAGTGGGACGAGTTCCGCTGGCTCGACCTCGAGAAGGTCGCCGGCCTCATGCTCAACCCGAAGGTGGTCGACGCTCGCAACCTGCTCGACCGGGCCGCCCTCCTCCGGCACGGGTTCGAGTACCGCGGCATCGGCCGGAGCTGATGGCGCGGGTCGTCGTCACCGGCGGGGCCGGGTTCCTCGGGTCGCACCTCACCGCCGCCCTGCTCGATCGCGGCGACGAGGTGCTCGTGATCGACAACCTCATCACCGGCCGGATGGAGAACGTCGGCCGGTTCGAAGGCCGGGCCGGGTACACGTTCCGCAACCACGACGTCAGCAAGCACATCGAGGTCGACGGTCCGGTGGACGCCGTGATGCACCTCGCCAGTCCGGCGTCGCCGATCGACTTCGAGCGAATCCCGATCCAGATCCTGAAGGTCGGCGGGCTCGGCACCCACAACACCCTCGGTCTGGCCAAGGCGAAGGGCGCCACGTACTTCCTGGCGTCCACGAGCGAGGTCTACGGCGACCCGTTGGTGCATCCCCAGCCGGAGACCTACTGGGGCAACGTCAACCCGGTCGGACCGCGGGGGGTCTACGACGAAGCCAAGCGCTACGCGGAGGCCATGACGATGGCCTACCACCGCCACCACGGCCTCGACGTGAGGATCGTGCGGATCTTCAACACCTTCGGGCCCTTCATGCGGCCTGACGACGGCCGGGCGGTGTCCAACTTCCTGATGCAAGCCCTCCTCGGCAAGCCGATCACGATCTACGGCGACGGCAGCCAGAGCCGGTCGTTCACCTACGTCGACGACGAGATCGAGGGCTTCCTCGCCCTCCTCGACGCCGACGTGACGACCCCGGTGAACATCGGGAGCGACGTCGAGTTCACCATCAGCCAGCTCGCCGAGCTCGTGCTCGAGGTCACCGGGTCGACGAGCGAGCTCGTCTACGAGGCGCTACCCGTCGACGACCCGACCCAACGCCAACCCGACCTCACCAAGGCCCGGGAGCTGCTCGGCTGGAACCCGACGACGGGGCTCCGCGATGGCCTCCAGCGGACCGCGGCGTACTTCCGCTCGGTCCTCTGATCACCCGTCGATCAACGCGTCCCAGCGGGGGAGGTTGACCTCGTCGGTGTAGGCCGACTCGAAGGCCTTGCGGGCCCGCGCCCGCTGGCCGCTGTCGGAGCGAAGGGCCCGCACGGCGGCCACGAGGCCGGCCACGTCACCGTTGCGGAGGCTCGAGCCACACCCGAACTGCTCGATGGCCTCGTCCACGTTGCTCCCCGCGGGGCCGACGTAGAGGACCGGCAACCCGGCCGCGAGGTTCGAGTGGAGCTTCGACGGGCTGATGATCCCGAGCGAGCGGTCGTCGAGGGTGATCAGCGCCCCGTCCGCGCCGGACATCACGGCGTGCACGTCGTCCCACGGCACGTAGTCCTGGAGGACCACGTTGGCGGCGTCGTGTCGTCGAGCCAGCTCGGCCAGCTCCTCGCGGCGGGCCCCGCCGCCCACGAACAGGAACAGTGCTTCGTCCTGCAGCTGGGCGGCCGCTTCCACCGCGGTGTCGAACCGGTGCCCGATGCCCGCGTTGCCCAGGTACACCACCACGATGCGGTCACCGACGTCGAGGGCGTCGAAGCCCGGCCACGGCGCCACGGTGCCCGGCGGGGGGAACGCCTGGGCCGGCTCCCAGTTCGGGATGACCGTGATCTGCGGCTGGTCGGGCGCCGCCGCGTACTGGGAGGCGAGGAGGTCGGCCATGGCGCCGTCGAGCACCACCACGTCGGACAGGCGCCGGAAGGCGGCCCGGTTGATCCAACGCAGCACGCAGGACAGCACGCCGCCCTCCTTGAGCTTGCCGAAGCGCTCCGCCGCGTCGGGGTAGCAGTCCATGCTCCAGAGCACGACCCGGGCGCCTCGGTGCAGGGCACGGTGGAGGAGGGCGATCACGACCAGGAGGGGCGGCGTGGTCATGGCGACGATCACGTCCTGGGCCGGCAGGCGCAGCACCCGCACCGTGCTGCCAACGAGGAAGCTCACGTACCCGAGCAATCGTCGGGGCACCGACGACTTGCCGACCGCCGGCACCCACACCCGGTGCACCCGCACGGTCGGTGACGGGTCGGCACCGTCCTTCCCCCGTGCCAGGCCCGGGAGGTAGCCGGCCCGTCCGGTGATCACGGTGACGTCGTCACCGAGCGCGGCGCGGTGCTCGGCGAGCGATCCGGCCAGCTGCGCGGTGGGGCTGGCGTCGGGCGCGTAGAACTGGTTGAGCAGCGTCAGCCGCAGCGGCCCGGGCATGGCCCGAGACCCTACCGGCGACCATGCCAGACTCCCGATCGCTCATGCGCGTCGCCGTCACCCTCGAGCAGTGCTGGCACCGGGTCCCCGGGGGCACGGCTCGTGCCGCCCTCGACACCGTCGCAGCCGTCGCCGAGCGGGGTGACGTCGACCAGGTCGGGGTCAGCGCGTGGCACCTCGGTAGCCCCGAGCCGGTGTGGCGCCCGGCCATCGAGGTGAAGCGCCTCCCGCTGCCCCGCCACCTCCTCTACGAGACCTGGCCGCGGCTCGGGTGGCCGCGGGTGGAGCTCGCCACCGGGCCCGTCGACCTGGTGCACCTCACCGCCCACCTGCCGATGGCCACCCGTCGACCGTGGGTCGCCAACGCCTACGACCTCCACTTCCTCCACGAGCCCGGGCACTTCACGCCACGGGGCACCCGGCTGTTCAACCAGTGGCTCGAGCAGGTGCGAGACGCCGCCGCCCTCGTGCTGTGCCCGTCCGAGGCCACCCGGCGGGACTGCGAGGACGCCGGCATCGACGCGGCCCGCCTCCGCGTGATCCCGCTCGGCGTGGACGCCGCCCCCGCGGCGGACGGTGAGGCCGATCGGGTGCGCACCCACTACGGGCTGGACCGACCGTTCGTGCTCTTCGTCGGCACCATCGAACCGCGCAAGAACCTCCTCCGGCTGCTCGAAGCCTTCGACCGCCTGGGCGATGTGGACGCCGACCTGGTCCTGGTTGGGCCGGCCGGGTGGGCGGAGCTCCCCACCACCGAGGCCCGCCGCTTGGGCTTCGTCCCCGCCGCCGACCTGCGCGCCCTCTACGCGGCGGCCGACGTGGTGGCCTACCCCAGCCTCCGGGAGGGCTTCGGGCTGCCGGTGCTCGAGGC
>JALYWQ010000016.1 GCA_030852625.1 Actinomycetota bacterium | reverse complement strand
GGCGTGAGGCCCAGCTGGGCCCGGATCTGGGCCAGGCGGCCTTGGGCCTCGCTGTTGGCGGCGGCCTGCTCCACCTCGAGCATGCGGGACTCGACCGATGCCCCTTGGAGCTCGCTCATGCCCTTGGCCTTGGCGTAGCGGGCCTCGATCTTCTCCCGCACCTCGTCGAACGTGGGGACGTCGTCGCCGACGGTGGCCGACAGCGCGCCCATGGCCTTGTTGACCTGCTCCTGCATCTTGGCCTGGTCGAGCTGGGAGAGGAGCTGGTTGCGCTCGGCGAGCTTCTTCTGCAGCTGGGTGGCGTTGGTCTGCACCGCCGCCTTGGCCTGGTCGGAGGCCTGCGAGGCCTGGAGGGCCAGCTCCTTCAGGCCCTCGACCTCGGACTCGAGGGCGATGAGGCGCTGGGCGAAGGACTCCGCCGCGCTGGTGTACTCGCCGACCTTCGCCGTGTCGCCGGCCTTCTGGGCCTCGTCGGCCATGAGCACGGCCTGGCGGGCGTTGGCGGTGACCTTCTCCAGCTCGTCCATCGCCCGATCGAGACGCATCTCGGTCTGCTTCTGGTTGGCGATGACGTTGGCGGCCTGCTCGGTGAGCCGGCGGTGCTGGTCCTGCGCCTCGATGATCGCCTGCTCGAGCTGGATCTTCGGATCGGCCTTCTCGTTGAAGGACGACGAGAGCTTCGCGCCGAGGTACTTCCAGAACCGCCTGAGCGTCTTGAGCATGCCCCGCAGACTAGTGAGGGACCGGGCTACCGGCTGGCGCGCCGCCGCAGGAGGCTCGTGGCCCGCCCGACGAGGGCGCTGGCCTCGCCCACGCCGACGGTCGTGGTGATGGCGAGGTAGGTCAGCCCCGCCGGGCCGCACACGAGCACCACGGCGAGCAGGCGGTGCACGTCGTCGCTGACGGCGCGGATGCCGGCGGCGAGGATGCCCGCTGCCGCGGCGGCGATGAGGCACCACTTGGCCTGCAGGCTCATCCCGGCCATCCGCCCGATCCGCCACTCGAGGGCGCCGCGGAGGAGGCGGTACTCGACCCACGACGACACCGCGGCCCCGAGGGCCAGCCCGACCACCCCGAGCCGGGGCGGGCCGTCCTCGAGCAGACGGAGGGAGTCGGGCAAAGGACCGAACCCGAATGAGCCCGACCGCTCGAAGTCGGCCCCGATGACGGCGTACCGGTCGAGCGGGAACATGAAGAGGGCGCCGAGCCCGGCCGCGAGGGCCACTCGGAGCACGGCGATCCGGGCCACGATCTTCCCCCGGTCGAGGGCGTAGAGCGTGTTCTGCAGCAGGCGGGATCGGGTGGTGCCGAGCAGCCCGAGCGCGAACGCGCCGATCACCAGCCACACGAGCCGGGTGTCGGCGGCGCTGAACTCGTCGCGCTGGAGGAGGCCTCCGACGATCACGTCGCCGGCGGCGATGTAGAGCGCGACGGTGATGGCGACGTAGAAGGCGATGCGGTCGAGGCCCAGGCCGAGCCGTTCCCTGATGGCGGGCCGGCCCTCCCGGCCGAGGCGGGCCAGTTCGGGGAGCTCGGCGGCGGCCACCGCCATGCCGAAGAGGCTGATGGGAAGGAGGTAGAGGACCTGGCCGTAGGTGAGGGCCGACACCCCGCCCACCGCGAGCAGGCTGGCGAGCAGCAGCTCGATGTAGGAGAGGAGCTGGATGACCCCCCGCCCGACGACCACCGGGACGAAGCGGGAGATCACGTTCCGGGTGTCGGGCGACCCGGTGCTGATCGAGAGGTGGGGCGGACCCATCAGCCGGCGGACGTCGCGCACCTGGATGAGGACCTCGGCGAAGGCGCCGAACAGCACGCCCCACGCCAGCGCTTCGGCGATGCCGACGTCGGTGGCTCCCCACACGCCGGCGGCGATGACGAAGGCGATCTGCCCGAAGTTCCACACCACCGGCGAGACGTAGGAGAGGAAGAACTTCCGGTGGCTGTTGAGGATGCCGGTGCAGAAGGCCGAGAGCACCGAGAGGGCGATGGCCGGGAACGCGATCCGCAGGAGGGTGGTGGCCAGCTCGAGGCGCTCGCCGGAGAAGCCGGGCGTCACCAGTCGAGTGATGGGGCCGGCGAGCAGGACACCGACGGCGACGAGGCCAGCCATCACCGCCAGCAGCAGCCCGAGGACGTTGCCGGCCAGGCGGTTGGCCTTGCGGCGGTCCTCGTCGAGCAGACGGGAGTAGACGGGGATGAACGACGCCGAGAGCACGCCTTCCCCGAGCAGGTTCTGGATCAGGTTGGGGATGCGGACGGCGGCCTTGAACACGTCGGCGGTGGCGCTCACGCCGAGGTACTTGGCGATGACGACCTCGCGCACGAGCCCGGCCAGGCGGGACAGGAGGATCCCGGCGGCGACGAGGAACGAGCCGCTGCGTTGCGTCGGCGCCGATCGGGGGACGGCCAGCTCGGTCGGCGGCCCCTCCCAATCGGGAGGGAGATCGGTCACTCGGTGCCCGCCACCGCCGTGCCACCGCCGGCCTCTTCGATGGCCTGCCGCAGGGCCTCCATGTCCTCCACCATCATGTCGACGTCGTCGCCGAGACCGCCGAGGGCGGCCACGTCGTGGGCCTGCACCGACAGCTCGATGGTGCGGGCGGCGGCCTCGTCGAGCCGGGCGTTGAGCAGGCGGAGGCGGCTGTCGGCGTCGGTGATCACCCGCTCGAGCCGCTCCACGGTGGCCAGCTGCGCGTGCAGGGCCTCGAGCATGCGGGCGTGGGTGGGGTCGCCACGGCGGGCCTCGTCCTGTTCGGCCTCCGCCACCTCCCGTCGGATGGCGACGGGATCCACCCGCCGGCGCGCGTCCACGAGGGCGTCGCCCCGTCGGGCGATCCGCCACACCTCGGCCACCCCGGTGGTGACCCGCGCTTCGATCTCACGGAGGCGGTCGCGCATCGGGCCGTCGTCGGCGCCACGGACCGCCTCGCGGAAGCGGTCGGCGGCCTGCATGGCGTCACGCACGTAGTGCCGCCACGGCTCCGAGAGCGTGAAGGGGTCGATCCGCTCCTTGGTGGCGTTGCGGGGGATGGCCAGCCCGACCCGGGCGGCGAACGCCAGCACCCCGAGCACCACGGCGCCGATCGGCCCGGCACCGACGAGGATCCCGGCTGCGGCGCCGGCGCCGAGGGCCATGATCCCGGTGGGGGAGGTGATGGCCTTCGCGACCGGCGGCGTGAAGAAGCGGTCGCGCAGGGACAGCCGGGCCATGGGCCGAGGCTACGGGTTGCGGCCGCTCCGAGGGAGCAACGGGCTCAGAAGTTGGACACCACCGCAACGAAGACCTTGGTGATGCTGCGGGGATCGCTGGAGTCGTAGAGGGCGGCCTGGCTGGCTTCGGCGATCCGCCGGAGGGTGGCCACGTCGGCGCCGTCCCCGTAGGAGATCGGGAACACGCGGACCTGCTGGCGTTGCTGGCCCTCGGACGAGGCGGTGAGCCGCTGGAGGAGCTGGTTCAGCTGATCCCGGTCGTCGTCGGGCTCGCCGTCGTCGTTCACGCCGTCGGACAGGAGCACCACGGCGTTGATCCGGGCCGGGTCGAAGCTCTCGAGCATCTGGTCGTAGGCGCCACGGGTGGCGCTGTAGAGCGGGGTGCCGTTGAGCGGGACGAGGTCGCGGATCCGGTTGCGGAGGTTCTCCCGGATGTCGCCCACCCGCTGGGGGTCGACCAGCGAGATGAACTCGCGGCCGTCCTGGAGATCGGTGGTGAAGACCCAGAGGCCCACCTGGTCGTCGTCGTTGAACTCGTCGAGGGCGTCGATGGTGGCCTGCTTGGCGAGGTCGAGCTTCGTGGCGCCCGTCGAAGGGTCGGCGACGTCGCCCATCGACCCCGACACGTCCATCAGGAGGAGCACCCGGGCGCCCTTGCGCTGGTCCTGCCAGTCGTCGAGCAGCCGGTCGAGCACCGAGGGGTCGGGCACCTCGAGCAGGGTCTGGGGTTGGTCGGGGTCGACGCCGTTCCCGCCGCTCACCGGGTCGTCGATGGCCACCGACGGGTTGCCGGGCCGGAACCCGTACCGCAGCACCTTCTCCTGGTTGACGGGCTGCTGTACGAAGTCGACGAACTTCTGGGCCCCGGCCGCCTGATCGGCGTCGACCCACGGGGCGTCGAGGATGAACAGCGGGTTGTCCGAGTAGACGGTGCCCTCTTCGGGATAGATGGCCACGAGCGGCACCCGGGGGGCCCGGGGCTCCTCGCCTTCGGCGACGACGCCGTCGGGGTTGCCGGTGTTGTAGTCGATGACCGACTTCTCCTCGACGGCGAGGGCCGACACGTAGCCGAAGGGGTTGCCCCGCTGGTCGGCCCGGTACCAGTTGTTGAGGAACGTCTGGGTGATGTCGCCGTAGTGCACGACGGCCGACTCGACCCCCCGGGCGAACTCGGCCGTCGACGGCTTGGCCAGGTCCTCGAGCGAGAGGCCGGCGGTCTTGCCGTTGGCCGCGTAGGCCTGGGCGATGAGGGCGGACAGGCCGCTGGTGGAGAAGTTGGGGTTGGTCTTGCCGAGGCGGAAAGCGCCCCACTCGGGGTGCCCGTGAGCGGCCCAGCCCTGCGGATCGCGCGTGAGGGCGAGGATGTCGGCGAAGCCGAGGGGCTCGTCGGGCCAGCCGAGGGCCTCGGCCATGGGGCGGGGCATGGCGATCACGAGCGGGGTGAGCATGAACGACGTGAAGTCGCCGGTCATGGCCGGGTCGCCGCGCTCGGCCAACCGCTGGTTGAGGATGGCCCCCCAGCTGGACGCGGCCGGCGACCAGATCACCGGGCGAGGGCCTTCGCTGTCCTCGTCCCACTCGGTGGCCAGGAGCTGAGCTGCGCCGCCGGAGGGCTTCGACTGCACCCGGGCGAAGACGCAGTCGTCGCCCACCGCGGCCTCGTCGCTGCCGTTGAAGTCCTCGGCCAGTGCCGTGAGCAGTTCGATCTTCTCGGATGACACGGCGAGGTCGACCACGATGCAGTCGCCGGGGTCGGCGCCGGCGTTGCCGAGCGGGTCGTCGGACCCCTCGTCGGCACAGGCGGCCACCGCCATCGCCGCGGCGAGGACCAGGGCGAGCGGGCGGGTGAGGGAGCGCATCAACCGACGACCTCCGTCCAGCGGGTGTGCAGCGCAGCGAGCACCCCGGGCTTGAGCAGCGCGACGGGATCGCCCCCGTCGTCCGTGGGCGTCCATCCTGCCTCGCCGAGGGCCCGACCCGCGGGCGCGGGGTCGGGGAGCGGATCGCGCCCGAAGCCGATCAGCACGGCGAGGATCGTCAGCTCGGGCTCGAGCGGGCGCAACGTCAGCGGCCGGCCGATGGCGGTGGCGCGAGCCTGCGTGCCGGCGGCGGCGGAGTACATCCCGGGTCGGGTGACGAGCGTCCCGAGCGGATCGGCGTCCGACGTGCTCCTCGCGAGGGCGCCCAGCCAACTGTCGAAGGCCACGTCGAAGTCGTTGGCCGCGAACGTGGTGGCGTCGAAGTAGCCGGCGGCGGCGCTGGCCAGGACCCCGAGCCCGGTCGCGGTGTCGGCCGAGGGGACACCGGTGCGCAGCACGCCCCACCGGGGGTCGCCGCCGAGGTCACCCCACGGTTGGCCGGCCCGGTCACCGAGGCAGCGCCACGTGGTGCTCGCCGTGCACAGGCGCTCGATCGCATCGCCCCGTTCCGCTTCCACCGCGAGCGCGGGCGTGGTGGAAGCAGCCACCTGCATCGTGTCGGCGGCGTCCGGGACCCGGCTGGCGAGGACCTCGAGCCACGCGTTGGTGGTGAACCAACCGTCGATGTCCTCGTCGAGGTCGCCGGCCTCGAGCGCGGTGAGCGTGGTGAGAGGGCTCTCCACCCGAACGGTCACCTGGGATCCCAGCGCCTCGCACGCCTCACGGAGCTCGTCGGCGCAGATGATCGTCAGGGCGCCGTCGCTGCCCTCGCCACCCTCGTCGTCGATCGCGCCGCGCACGAGCACGGCCACCACGACCATGGCCACTGCGGCCGCGAGTGCCAATGCCCGTCGCACGACGTCACACGCTACCGATGGCCGGCGCGGCCCTCGTCAGTGGGCCCTCACCAGGAGCCGGGAGGTCGGCGCCGGTGAGGGTGGAGAGCTCCTCGTTGGTGGGGTCGGCGATCTCGGCCAGGCGGGTGGCGTGGGTGGCGACGGCGTGTTCGAAGAGGTTCCGGGCCGTGCGGCCGTTGCCGAACCCCCGTTCCCGGGGAACGGCGTCGAGCCACCGTCGGGCCTGCGTCCGTCCTTCCTCGTCGAGGTGGTACCCGGCCTTCTCGCCGATGGAGGCGAGGATCGAGAGGAGCTCGTCGGTGGTGTAGTCCGGGAAGTGGATCGACTTCGGGAAGCGTGATCGGAGCCCGGGGTTGGCGTCGATGAGCTCGGCCATCTCCTCCGGGTAGCCGGCCATCACGACGACGATGCGGTCCCGCCGGTCCTCGATGAGCTTCACGATCGTGTCGATGGCCTCCCGGCCGAAGTCCCGTTCGCCGCCCCGGACCAGGCTGTAGGCCTCGTCGACGAGCAGCATCCCGCCGTCGGCCTCGTCGAATCGGGCCACCACGAGGGGCGCTGTCTGGCCGACGAAGCCCGCCACCAAGCCGGACCGGTCCGTCTCCACGAGGTGGCCGCGGCTCACCACGCCGAGGGTCCGGTAGATCTGGGCCAGGAGCCGGGCCACGGTCGTCTTCCCGGTGCCGGGGTTGCCGGTGAAGATCAGGTGGTGGCTGTGGGCCACGACGGGGAGGCCCCGCTCCTTCCGCAGCTGCTGGACGCGGAGGAGGTTGGTCACGAGCTTCACCTCCCGCTTCACATCGTCGAGGCCCACGAGGTCGTCGAGCTCGCCGAGGAGCTCGTCGATCGGTCGGGGCGGTGGATCGGCCTCGACGGGATCGGCGGCGGTGGCCACCTGGTCGGCTGCGGTCGCCGGGCGGGCGCCCGCGGTCCCGGCCGTCGCCGGCGGGGGAGCGGCGGCGCGCTGGAGCTCCATGTCCTGGATGGCGGTGAGCAGCCGGCCCCGATAGGCCTCGATGGCCTCGAGCTCCCGTTCGGAGGTGTGGAGGTCGGCGGCCGCCATCGAGAAGGCCAGCTCGACGGCCCGGTCGTAGTAGCGGCGGGCGTGGTGGGTGCCGTGGTTGGCGTCCGCGGCGAGCAGGACGCCGAACATGGCCGAGGGCTCGTCGAGGAACCGGGCCTCGCGCTCCACCAATCCGGACGCACGGAGGGCCTGGGGGGTGGCGAAGCCCAGCTGCGTCTCGAGGTGGGGACCGAATGCCGCCAGGAGCTCCCTTAGCTCGTCGTCGGTGAGCCGGCCGTCGCCGCACAGCACCCCGCAGGCCAGGTTGAACGCCTCGAGGGCCACGTCCTGGCGGAGGCGGTCCGACCGCACGCCGCCGACCTCGTCGGCCACCGACACCAGCGCCTCGCCGACCATCGCCACGAAGCGGTGGGCGGGGGCCACGAGGGCGTCGCTCATGCGAGCGGCGTGGCCGGTTCGACCGTGGACGGGGGAGCCATGGGCCCGAAGCCTGCCACCTCTGGCCGGCCGGTCGCGGACGCAACCGCCTGGGATGGCCAGGGGAGGCCCCGTACACTCCCGGGGTGCCCATCGAGCCGATCGCCGATCTCGGGAGCCGCGCCAAGGCGGCCAGCCGGGTCCTCGCCACCGCATCCACGGAGGTGAAGGACGCTGCGCTCCTTGCGGCGGCCGACCTGCTCCTCGACCGGCACGCCGAGATCCTCTCGGCCAACCAGGAGGACGTAGCGGCTGCCGAGGAGAAGGGCGAGCGGCCCGCCGTCATCGACCGGCTGCGCCTCAGCGATGCCCGCCTCCAGTCGATGGCCGCCGGGCTGCGCAACGTCGCCGGTCTCGCCGACCCCATCGGTGAGGTCACCGACGGGTGGCAGCGACCCAACGGCCTGCGGGTGCAGCGGGTGCGGGTGCCGCTCGGCGTGGTGGCGATCATCTACGAGAACCGCCCCAACGTCACCAGCGACGCCTTCGGCCTCTGCCTGAAGTCGGGCAACACCGCCTTCCTCCGAGGCTCCTCCGGTGCCATCCGATCGAACATCGCCATCGCCGCCGCCCTCCGGGAGGGACTGGCCAAGGCCGGCCTGCCCCAGGATGCGCTCGTGCTCGTGGAGGACACCCGCCACGAAGCGGCCGTGGAGTTCATGCGGCTCCGGGAGAGCATCGACGTGCTCATCCCGCGCGGCGGGCGTTCGTTGATCCAGTCGATCCTGGAGAACGCCACCGTGCCCTACGTGATCGACGGCGACGGCAACTGCCACATCTACGTCGACGCCTCGGCCGATCTGGCCAAGGGCGCCGCCATCGTGGAGAACGCCAAGGTGCAGCGCCCGTCGGTGTGCAACGCCGTGGAGACGGTGCTCGTGCACCGCAACGTCGCCGCCACCTTCCTCGAGTCGGTGGCGCCTCGCCTCGAGGGCGTG
>JALYWQ010000010.1 GCA_030852625.1 Actinomycetota bacterium | reverse complement strand
ATGGACAAGTGGGACCCGGAGCAGACCCTGGCCAAGATCCAGGAGCAGCGGGTCACCCACACCCACATGGTGCCGACGCAGTTCCACCGGATGCTCCAGCTTCCCGACGAGGTGAAGTCGAAGTACGACGTGTCGTCGATGCAGTGGGCCATCCACGCCGCCGCGCCGTGCCCGATCGACGTGAAGCAGAAGATGCTCGACTGGTGGGGTCCCGTGATCTGGGAGTACTACGGCGCCACGGAGGGCGGCGGCACCACGGCCACCCCCGAGGACTGGTTGAAGTACCCGGGCACGGTCGGGAGCCCGTGGGCCATCTCGGAGCTGAAGATCACCGACGACGACGGCAACCGCGTCGACCCCGGCATCCCGGGGACCGTCTGGATGAAGATGGGCGGCCAGGACTTCGAGTACAAGGGCGACAAGTCCAAGACGGACGAGAACCACGACGCCGACGGCTTCTTCACGGTCGGGGACGTCGGCTACCTGAACGAGGACGGGTTCCTGTTCCTCTGCGACCGCAAGAGCGACATGATCATCGCCGGCGGGGTCAACATCTACCCGGCCGAGATCGAGGGCGAGATCCTCGCCCACCCGGGCGTCGGCGACGTTGCCGTGTTCGGCATCCCCGATGACGACATGGGCGAGCAGATCAAGGCCATCGTCGAACCGGCGCCGGGCTACGAGGCCGGTGACGAGCTGGCGGCGTCGATCATGGAGCACCTCGCCGGTCGCCTGGCCAAGTTCAAGTGGCCCCGCTCGATCGACTTCTCCGACGAGCTCCCCCGCGAGCCCACCGGCAAGCTCCTCAAGCGCCAGCTCCGCGACCCCTACTGGGAAGGCCGCACCACCGCGATCTGAACCAACGTCTGTGATGGCTGAGGTCCGGTTATCGGGTCCCAGGCATCACAGACGTTGGTTGGTTGTCAGTCGAGGTGGCCGCAGATGAGCTGGCAGGCTGTGTCGAGCTCTTCGGCCATCCAGGCCATGTCGCCGACGCCGTTCTTCCAGGCGACCATGCACGAGAACCACACGTGGCCGAGCACCTTGGCGATGGCCGCCTCCATGGCGGGGTCGACGTCGTCGGGGAAGGCCTGGAGCATCACGCGGGTCATGACGTCGGTGGTGGAGATCGATGCCTTCCCGGCGGCGTCGTCGTCCGACGTCAGCGCCGTGATCACCGCCTCGGCCAGCTTGGGCTGCTTCTCCATCGTGGCGACGGCCCGCCGCAGCACGTCGTAGACCCGCTCGGCGGTGGTGTCGCCCTGCGGTCCCCGTTGGCCGACCCGTCGCTCGAGGTCCTCCATCCACTCCACCATCGCTGCGGCGAGGAGGGCGTCCTTCGACGGGAAGTAGCGGTAGATCGTGCCGAGGGCCACGCCGGCTGACGTGGCGACGTCGCGCATCTGCACGGCGTCGTAGCCGCCGTCGGCGGCGAGCTCGAGGGCCGACACCAGCACCCGCTGGCGGCGGGCGGCCTGGCTGGACGTGAGGGCATCGCTGGTCACGGCCATCGATCGAACCTACCTGGGGTCCCTGGGGAGACCCAGCACCCGCTCGCCGATGATGTTCCCCTGGATCTGGTCGGATCCCCCGGCGATGCGCAGCGAGGGCGAGTGCAGGAACTTCGTGGTCCACACACCGCCCCGCGGGAGCTCGTCGCCGGCCAGCATGGCGGTGGGGCCCTGCACCTGCATGGCGGTGCGGGTCATGTGCTGCATGAAGCGGGCGTAGAGCAGCTTCATCACCGACGTCTCCGGACCGGGCGCGGTGCCCTTCGACAGCGCCGTCTGGCTGCGGTAGCGGAGGAAGCGCAGCAGCTCGTTCATCAGGTGGGCCTGCACGACGGCCTGCCGGATCAGCGGGTCGTCGCTCACGCCGAGGTCCTTGGCCATCTGGATCAGCCCGGGCGGGTCGGCGCCTCCGGACCCGCCGGCGATCGCGGTGCGCTCGCTGGCCAGGGTGGTCTGGGCCACCTTCCATCCGTCGTCGACCTCGCCGACCACGTTGGCGGCCGGGATGCGGACGTCGTCGAGGAACACCTCGCTGAAGTGGGCGTCGCCGGTCATCTGGCGGAGGGGCCGGATCTCGATGCCCGGGCTCCGCATGTCGACCAGGAAGTAGGTGATGCCCTTGTGCTTCGGCGCCTCGGGGTCGGTGCGGGCGAGGAGGATCCCCCACTCGGCCCGCTGGGCGGAGCTGGTCCACACCTTCTGGCCGTTGACCACCCACTCGTCGCCGTCGCGCACGGCGCGGGTGGCGACGTTGGCGAGGTCGGAGCCGGCCTCGGTCTCGCTGAAGAGCTGGCACCACAGCTCGTCGCCCTTGAGCATGGCCGGGAGGTAGCGCTCCTGCTGCTCCTTGGTGCCGTGGCGGAGCAGCGTGGGGCCGACCATCCCGATGGCCACCGTGAACACGCCGACGGCCACACCGAACTTGGCCTGCTCCTGGTTGAAGATCACCGACTCGATGGGCCGGCCGCCACGGCCGCCGACCTCCTTCGGCCACGTGATGCCCGCCCAGCCACCGTCGTAGAGCCTCCCCTGCCATTCCCGCGACCGCTTGATCAGCGTGTCCTCGGAGTAAGCGGTGGACCACATGCCGGCGGAGAAGTCGTCGGGGTGGCCCTTCGGGATGGCGTTGGCCTCCAGCCACGCCCGGGCCTCGGCGCGGAAGGCCGCCTCCTCCGGGGTGTCGTCGAAGTCCACCGAACGATTCTAGAACACGTTCTAGTTCGGCGGACAGCCGCTGAGGCCGTCCAGCCAGCGCCTCGTTGCCCGGCCTACGGTGAGCGCCATGCGCTTCGGCACGACGTCCGATCGACTGGGCCGCGCCGGTGAGATCGATCGCGCCTATCGGGACGGCGAGGTCATCTGCAAGGAGGGCGATCCAGGGCGCGAGATGTTCGTAATCCGGTCGGGCCACGTCCTCGTCCGCCGACGGGGCGAGGACGTGGTGCGCCTCGGCCGGGGGGACGTCTTCGGAGAGATGTCGCTGCTGGAGTCGCTCCCCCGGGACGCCGACGCCATCGCCGACGGGGACACGGAGGTGCTCGTCCTCGGTCCCGGTGCGCTGACCGCCCGGCTGCGCCGCGATCCCACCTTCGCCCTCGAGCTGCTGCAGACCCTGAGCAAGCGGGTCCGGACGCTCAACGATCGGCTGGGTGATCAGTGCAGCTGAACGTGGCCCACGACAAGGTCGTCGTGGTGTCGGACCTGCACCTCGGGTGCCCGAGCTCGTCGGCCGGGCGGGACTTCGCTCGCTTCCTCGACGAGGTCGAGGCCTCCGGATGGGCGCTCTGCATCAACGGGGACGGTTTCGACCTCCTGCAGAGCTCCCTCGCCGGACTGGCCACCGACGGCTTCCCGGTGCTCGGGCGCTTGCAGGACCTCGCTCGCGAGGGCACCGTCGTGCGCTACGTGCTCGGCAACCACGACCTGGCCCTGGAGCACATCCTCCTCGACCTCCGGTTCCAGGTCAGCCCGTTCCTCAACCTGACCTCGGGCGCCGCGCGCATCCGGATCGAGCACGGCCACCTCCACGAGCCGTTCTACGCCCGCTTCCCCGGCGTCTACGAGCTCGGGGGACGGCTGGCCCGCGCCGCCCTCCTCGTCCGCGCCGATGCCTACGAGCTCTGGGCGAGGGCCCAGCAGCGGGTCGACGACCGCCGACGGGGCCGAGGCGCGCCCTACCCCCACCACGCAGCTGCGCTCGACCTCTTCCGGCGGGGCTTCGACGCCGTCGTGTTCGGCCACACGCACCAACCGGAGCGCACCGAGCTCCCGGGCGGGTTGTTCGTCAACGGGGGCGATTGGTTGCGGCGGCGGACCATCGTCACCATCGACGAGGGCCGCATCACCCTCGGCGAATGGGAGCCCGGCGCGCTGGCCGCCTGAGCTCGACCTACTCGGTGAGCGACTCGGCCAGCTCCTGCTCGACGGCGCCGGTCGACTGCCGGCGGCGCTCCCACAGGGTGGTGAGGAAGCGCTCGACGCCCTCCATCACCCGGGCCGACCGGTACGAGGGGAAGATGTCGAAGGCGTGCTGCGCGCCCTTCATCTCGGCGTAGGCCACCGGCTCCTGCGACACCTCCCGGAGGCGGGCCACGAAGGTGCGGGCGTCCTCCACCGGGGCGAGGGTGTCCTTGTCGCCGTGGATCACGAACATGGCGGGCGCGTCATCGCCGACGCGGTGCAACGGCGAGGCCTGGACGTACTTCTCGGGCTCTTCGTCGACGAAGGCCTTGAACATCCATGCTTCGAGGAACAGCTCGTGCACCTCCTTGCCGGCGCCGAACGCGCCGTCCGGGGTGAAGTCGTAGATGCCATAGAACGGCACGCCGGCCGCCACGCTCGTGTCGGTGCCCTCGAAGCCCGGCTGGAAGTCGGGTCGGTTCGGGGTGACCGCGGCCAGGGCGCTCAGGTGACCACCGGCCGACCCTCCAGTGATGCAGATGAAGTTGGGATCGACGCCGTAGTCATCCGCGTGGTCCTTGATCCAGGCGATGGCCCGCTTCACGTCGACGACGTGGTCGGGGAAGGTGGCCGCCGGGCTCAGCCGGTAGTTGGCGTTGAAGCCCACCCAGCCCTGGACGGCCATGTGGTTGAGCAGGGGCAGGCCCTGCTCCCGCTTGTCGCCGATCACCCAGCCGCCGCCGTGGATCTGGAGGAGCGCTGGTCGCCGGTCGCCGCCGCCGGGCACGGGCGCCGACGGGATGGTGACGTCGAGCCGCAGCTTCTTGCCACCGGCCCGGGCGAACTCGATGTTCCGCTTGTGCGACACGCCCTTGCGGTGGTTCATCAGGAACGGGAACACCACGTGCAGCCGGGGGAAACGGGCCGTGCCCGGCGTGGGCTCGAGGTCGGCCAGGGCGTCCCTGACGAGCACCACGGTGCGACGGCCGATCACGCCCGTCCACGCCAGCAGCAGCAGGTCGACGATCATGAGCACGAGCCCGATGACCCCCGGCGGATCGTCGAGGGCCCCGTTGCTGACGGTGACGAAGATGATCACCAGCCCCGCGACGATGTGGTGCCAGACGAGCTCCAGGGTCATCCACGACGCGAAGAAGCTCCACGCGAACAGCACCTTGTTGCGCCGCGTCGGCATCAGCGCGTTCAGCGCGTGCACGAGCCCCAGAACCGCCAGAACGAGCAGCGTCCAACCCATCAGCCCAGTCTGACCCTCACCCGTTCCCGCATCCAGCTCACCGGAACAGCGGCCGCCTCGCGGTGCGGCGACTCAATCGATCGAGAAGGGCAGGTTGTAGTTGGTGCGGCACCCTTCGTCCTGGGTCCAAGCTCGAAGGTCGATAGTCGGACGGGCCCACCAACGAGCCTGCGTGCACCGCAGGACGCCGTACTGCTCGCCGGGCTCGAAGATCCTCACGGTGTTGTCGACCAACAGCACCACCCGATCACCTTCGTGTTGCAGCAAGCGCCCAATCTCGTAGGAGTCCCCTGGCGTCTCGACCACCCGCTCCGAGGGCCACGGACCGGATCCAGCAGCTGCCGAAGCGATGCACACGACCACGCCCGCAGCGGCGATCGGGATCTTCCAGGGCGCTGTCCGACCCCGCAGCCATCCGACGAACAGCGACGCCACCCCGATCGCGGCCCCGGCCATGGCCGCCCGGCTGATCACGACCGTCGCGAGGGCGGCGCTGACCGTCCAGCCTGCAGCAGGTAGGACCCAGCGTGGCGACCTCATCCAGAGGTGCAGGAGGAGGATCATGGCGAGGCCCAGGTAGGCGACTCCCACAGCCGACAGCACGGCGATGGCCAGCTCGCCCGAACCCCGGTACCTCGCCAGCACCCGCAGCGTCTCGGCATCCCAGTTTGCGAGTGCCCCCACCCGGATCGACGCGACGAGCACCCCGATGAGCAGGACCGCGACCCCGGTCTCTCGGCGAACCATGGGGAGACTCTACGGAGCGGGCGGCGTCATCGAGTCGTCCGAGCCAACGCATCCAGCGCCACGGCAGAGCCGGCGGCCGAGACTCGGTCAGTCCTCCCGACCGCCGTTCACCCACGGAAATGATCGGAGAGCCAGATTTCTGGGATTTCTTCTCGGGTGGGGGTGGTTGTCGGCCGAAAATGTCACACCCCGTTCGTAGTGTCGGGTCATGGTCGATCAGGCCCGTTCCGAAGCGGTGGGGTTGGCGTCAGCGGCGTTGGCTGCGGCTGCCGCGGCTGCGTCGTGCGTGGCCGACCCGGACGACTTCACGCCGGTCGAGGCGGTGGGGTTGGTGCGGGCGTTCGATCGGATCGAACGCAAGGCCGCGGCCGCGAAGCTGCTCCTGGCCCGCAAGGTCGCCGGCTCGACGGTGTGGCAGGACGAAGGCCATTCCTCGGCGGCCGGGTACTGGGCGGCGCTGACGGGCTCGTCGGTCAGTGTCGCACAGTCCACGATCGCGGCGTCGAAGGCCCTCCCGGGCCTGCCGGCAACCCGGGAGGCGGTGCTGGCCGGGGTGGTGTCGTCGGTGCAGGCCCAGCTGGTCGCCGATGGCGCGAAGGCCAACCCGGCCGCGGAGGCGTCGTTGTTGGCGAAGGCCCCGCGGTTGAGCCACAAGGAGCTCCGCGACGAGGTCCTGCGGGCCAAGGCCACCGGTGACCCCGACCCGGATGCCACGCAGGAGCGGATCCACAAGGAACGGCGTTGTGGGAACGGCACCGACGCCGAAGGGGCGTGGACGCTGCATGCGAAGGCCACTGCTGTGGCCGGTTCGGTGGTCAACGCCGAACTGGATGTGTTGACGGACCAGATCTTCCGGGAGCACCGCTCCGCGGATGCGGTCGAGGGCCGGGGCCAGTACCGGATGGATGCCCTGGCCCGGATGGCGGAGAACTCGAAGGCCTACCGACTCGGCCTCGCCGGGACGGGGAAGCGCAAGCAGGCCCCGCCCACCCACCTCGCGTTGTTGCGGGCCGACATCTCGGCGTTGCAGCGGGGCCACGTGATCGGCGACGAACTGTGCGAGATCGCCGGGATCGGACCGATCTCGGTCCGCCAGGCCCGGGCGATCCTCGGCGATGCTGTCCTGCGCCTGGTGCTCACCGACGGGATCGACGTCCGCAACGTCACCACCCTGGCCCACCGCCCGACGATGGCGATGCACTACGCCATGTTGTGGTCCAACCCGGCCTGCGTGGCCGAAGGCTGCGGGAACACGATCCTGCAGTTCGACCACCGCACCGGCACCGAATACGCCGACACCCGCCACACCCGCCTCGCCGAGCTCGACCACCTCTGCACCTTCCACCACATGCTCCACACCCGCCACCGCT
>JALYWQ010000502.1 GCA_030852625.1 Actinomycetota bacterium | reverse complement strand
GCACTGGGGCAGCGCCGGTGTCGACGGCGAGCACGACGAGGTCGCCGTCGCCATCGGCGGCCACCGCCTCGCCCTGGGCCGTGCGCCCGTCGGCGAAGGTGACCTCGGTGGTGCGGTCCCGGAGGTTGTGGGCGTTGGTGAGGACGTGGCCGTCGGCGACGACGATGCCGCAGCCCCGACCGCCCTGGCGGCCGATGCGGACGACGGACGGTCCAGCGGTGCGATCCACGGTTCGGGCGGCCTCCGAGAGCTCGGCGGTGAGGTTGGTGGGCATGGTGGGCTCCGTTCCGGCGGACGCGGCCTAGAGTTACTTGTGAACTGCAAGTGACGCTACCGGGAGGGATCCGATGCCGCACCCCAACCGCCGACGGATCCGGACGGGCGGGTTCGTCGTCCGAGTGCCCGACGGGCTCGACGAGGCCCTGCGGCAGGTGGGCGACCGCTGGACCCTCCTCCTGGTCGACGCCCTGCTCGCCGGCCCCCGTCGGTTCAACGAGCTCGAGGAGATGCACGAGGGCCTGGCGCCCAACATCCTCTCCAAGCGGCTGAAGGCCCTCGAGGCCGAGGGCATCGTGGCCACCACGCCCTACTCCCAGCGCCCGCTGCGGGTGGCCTACACGCTCACCGCCGGTGGCGCCGAGCTGGCCGGCGCGCTGCGGATGCTCGCCCAGTGGGGCGCGTCGCGGGCGCCGGTCCAGGCGCGGCCCACCCACCACGTCACCTGCGGCACCACCGTCGAGGCCCGCTGGTGGTGCCCCACCTGCGACCGGGTGGTCGACGACGGTGAGGTGCCCGACCTCGACTTCGTCTAGCTCCCGCTCGGGCTCATCCCAGCTAGACGCCGCGCTCGCGCTTGCACGTGTAGAGGCGTTCGTCGGCCACCGCGACGAGCTCGTCGCGGGTGCTGCCGTCGTCCGGGCAGCGGGCGATGCCGTGGCTGGCGTGCACCGACCCGAGCTCGGGGGCGATGCCCGGCTCGAGCGACGCGAGCAGGCGCTTGAGCACCCGCTCCACGTCCTGATCGTCGGCCCCCACGAGCAACAGGGCGAACTCGTCGCCGCCGACCCGACCCACCGCGTCGGACGAACGGACGTTGCCTTCGAGCACCTTGGTGAAGGCCACGAGGGCGGCGTCCCCGGCCGGGTGCCCGTGGGCATCGTTGATGGCCTTGAAGCGATCGAGGTCGAACATGATGAGCGTGACGGGGCCGTCGGAGCGCCGTTGGCGGGCGAGGGTGAGCTCGTCGTCGAGGCGCTCGAAGAACGCTCGCCGGTTGAGGGCGCCGGTCAGGTCGTCGAGGCTGGCCTGCTCCCGGAGGCGGTCGACGACGGCGGCTTCGACGTCGCGGGTGCAGGCGACTCGGTGGGCCGATCCCACCGCCACCGCGAGGAGCTCGGCGACCGCCACGGCCTCGGTGCCGTCGCCGCCGGCGACGATGACGATGCCCGCACCGTCGGGCAGGTCGACCGCGGACCCCACCGGTGGCATCGAGCCCGTCGCCAGCTCCATGGGGAGCGCATCGGTGGTTGTGCCGGCGGCGGCCACCCGGACCAGCGCCTCACCGTCGCTCAGGTAGACGGCGGCGCCGTCGAACCCGTCCTCGGCGATCGCCGTGCACGCTGCACGGAGGGCGCCTGGCAGCCCCTCCACGAGGGCCTGCTCGGTGAGCTCGAGCAGGCTGGGGAGCCAGGCGGCGTTGGTCATAGGTCGTACTTCGACCGAAAGGCCCTCACGATTGAGTCGGCTTGCAGGTTGGGGAGGCTGGCGCCCCCGTCGACCACCAGGTTCTGGCCCGTGATGTAGCCCGCCGCGGGGCTGCAGAGGAAGGCGATGACCTCGGCCACCTCGTCGGCCTGACCGATCCGGGCGAGGGGCGTGCCGGCCTCGGCGATGGCCACCATCTCGGGGTCGTCGGTGATCGGCGCCGTGAGCGCGGTGGCGATCATCCCGGGCGACACGCAGTTGGCCCGCACCGTCGGCGCGTACTCGGCGGCCGCCGACATGGTGAGGTTGATCACCGCGGCTTTCGCGGCGCTGTAGGGCGCTTCGCCCGGGAGAGGCCGCTGCCCGTTGAGGCTGGCGACGGTGACGATGTTCCCCTTGCCCGATTCGAGCAGCGCCGGGACGGATGCCCGAATGGTGTGGAACGTCCCGCCCAGGTTCACGCCGACCACCTTGCCCCACTCCTTGTCGGTGTAGGCGTGCAGCGGCTTGTTGAGGCCGTAGCCCGCGTTGGCGATCACGTCGGTGAGCCCACCGAGGATCGCGATCGCGGCGTCCACGGCGGCGGTGGTGGCGTCGGGATCGGCCACGTCGACCTCGAACGGGTGCCCGCCGATCTCGTCGGCCAGCTCGGTGGCGGTGGCCAGGTTGCGGTCGAGCACCGCCACCCGGGCCCCCCGTCGGGCCAGAGCCCGGCAGGTGGCGGCGCCGATGCCCGCACCTCCACCGGTGACGATGGCCAACCGCCCGGACAGGTCCTGCTCGGTCACGGGCGGAACCTAACGGATCCCGCTGGTGGGACCCGGCCCGGCCTGGCTCCCAGCCGTCCCGGCGGCGGAGGCACCGCCGCCGTAGGGTGCGCCCCCGGAAGGCGAGCTCCGGGGGGAGAGGCATGGGGTTCATCGCGCCGAGCGCGCCGGGGTTCGACGTGGAGGACTGGACCCGTCGCTCCTATCCGGAGCGGCTCCGCCTCATGTGCGACGCCTGGGCCCGGCAGGGCTTCGGCGCGCCGGGGGTGGCCTACGCCTTCTACGTCATCAAGATGGCGATCTACGTCGGTGGGTTCCTGTTCTTCGCCACCCGCACGCCGGGCGTCGGCGGGGTGGGGGACATCGGCGACTGGTGGGACGATCCGCGCGTCTTCCAGAAGGGCATCCTCTGGACGCTCCTGTTCGAGGGCATCGGCCTCGGCTGCGGCAGCGGTCCGCTCACCGGCCGCTACCTGCCGCCGATCACGGCGTTCACCTACTGGCTGCGGCCGGGCACGATCCGGCTGCGGCCCTTCGCGTGGGTGCCGGGGACGGCGGGGACGACCCGCACCATCGTCGACGTCGCCCTCTACGCCGGGGTGCTCGCCACCGCGGTGCGAGCGCTCCTCGCCGACGAGCTGACGCGCGGGTACCTGTGGCCCATCCTCGTGGTGGCCGTGCTGCTCGGGCTGCGCGACAAGACCGCCTTCCTGGCCTTCCGCTCCGAGCACTACCTGCTCACGGTGTTCGTGTTCCTGTTCCCCCACGACGTGATCGCCGGATCGAAGGCCATCCAGGCTGCACTGTGGTTCGGCGCCGCCACCTCGAAGCTCAACCACCACTTCCCGAACGTGATCGCGGTGATGCTGTCGAACAGCCCGCTCATCCGCGGGATGCGGCTGCGGTCGAAGCTGTTCCGCAGCTATCCCGAGGACCTCCGCGGCTCACGCCTCTCGGCCACGATCGGCCACTTCGGCACGGTGATCGAGTACTCGTTCCCGCTCGTCCTCATCTTCTGCCCCTGGTGGCCGGCGGTGGCGGTCGCCCTCGTGGTGATGGTGACGTTCCACACGATCATCCTCACGAGCTTCCCGCTCGGGGTGCCGCTCGAGTGGAACGCCTGGTTCATCTACTCCGGCCTCGTGCTGTTCGGGGCCCACCACGAGACGCCGCTGTGGTCGATCGACGCACCGGTGCTCGCCCTCGTGCTCCTCGCCTGCCTCATCGTCGTGCCAGTGATCGGCAACCTGCGTCCCGACAAGGTGTCGTTCCTCCCAGGCCTGCGGTACTACGCCGGCAACTGGGCCACGAGCCTCTGGCTGTGGCGGGGCGACGCCTTCAGCCGGGTCGGCGAGCACGTCACCACGTCGGCCCCGTCGCCGACGGCGCAGATCACCAGGCTCTACGGGGAGGGCGTGTACGACGTGGTGGTGGCGCGGGTGCAGGCGTTCCGCGCCATGCACCTCCACGGCCGGGCCCTCAACGGGCTCCTCCCTGCCGCCGTCGACCACCTCGACGACTACCAGATCGTCGACGGCGAGCTGGTGGCCGGCTACCTGCTCGGCTGGAACTTCGGCGAGGGCCACCTCCACCACGAGCAGTTGCTCGCCGCGGTGCAGGAGCGCTGCCACTTCGCGCCCGGGGAGCTGCGGTGCGTGCTCCTCGAGGGCCAGCCGGCCCTCGACCCGAGGATGCACTGGCGAGTGGTCGACGCCGCCGACGGCGAGGTGGCCAGCGGCTACGTGCGCGTCGACGAGCTGCTCGACCGCCAGCCGTGGGACGTGGGCGGCCTGGTCACCACGCCCGCCACGTAGCCGCGCCGGCTCAGGCCTGGTCGTGCTCCGGGCCGAGGTACCAGCGGTCGCCCTCGGACGGCGGTGCCTCGGGGTCCTCGTCGCCGAACGCCAGGTGACCGCCTAGCGCGCCACCCGCGGTGACGAGGGCAGCGCCGAGCATGCCGAGCGCCACGCCCTTCACGCGGCGACCCCGCATGCGAGCCAGGAACGACGCGGCGTACACGACGGTCGCAGCGCCGTTGGCGGCCAGGTGCACCACGCCCACTCGGCGCTTGGCCGGTGACAGCTTCACCCAGTCGACCAGCCCGGCCGCCGCTGTTGGGACCGCGGTGGCCACGCCGAGGCCGACGAGGGCGGTGGACGCCCGTCGGGCTCCCTTGGTGGGCACGAGGTCGAGCACGAAGGAGCTGGTCCAGAACCCGATCGGCAGGTCGGTGAGGGCGGGGTGCAGCGCGTGGCCCATCCACTCGCCCGACAGCACGTGGCGCACCGGCTCCGGCAGGGCCTCGACCTTCGACTGGAGGAACGGCTGCACGCGGTCGAGCGCGGGGGTGCCCTCGATCCGGTGCATCACCGTCTGCACCTGATCACCGGCGCCGGCGAGCGTGGCCTCGGCCTTCCGGACCGGGCTCGCGTCGTCGCCGGCCGTCTCGGCGACGTCGAGGCCGCTCGGACGGGCATCGTCGATGGTGCGCAGGAGGATGGCTTCGCCTTCCGTGGCCTCCGGCCCGAACTTCACGACGGCGGTGCCGTGGATGCCGCAGCTGGCGCAGGTGACGGCGAGCACGGCGGCCATGTCAGCGGGGTCCGACGCCCCTTCGAGCCGTCGGATGCCGTCGAGGATCAGCTGGTCGGGGGCCTGGCAGGCGCGGCAGGCGCTGCAACAGACCCACCCGTCGTCCTCGCGGACGAACACGTCGCGGTCGTAGCCCGACGCCGCGAGGTCGGCCAGCACTTCGACGAGCGTGGTGTTGTCGGACGGGGACCCAGGCTGCATGGAGTGGACATCGGTCGACATGCAGGTCCCGTACCCGCGCGCCCCCGGCGCCATGCAGGCCGAACCGGGACGACAAGTGGAATACAACCCGAATGCCGCGGGTACGGGCGGAAGGTGAGCGCAACAACCACGCTTGGAGGAGAGCGGACCGATGGATCGAAGGCGGCCGACGTGAGCCTGGCAGTCGAGGTCCTGCCCGGGGAGACGGAGACCGTGATCTCGCTGGCCGGTGAGCTCGACGTGTCGACGGCCAGCGAGCTGCGCGACACGCTCGATCGGATCGACGTGACCACCGGCTCCCTCATCCTCGACATGAGCGGGTTGCGCTTCGTCGACTCCACCGGCATCGGCTGCCTCTTCAAGCTCGAGCGCCGGGCCGCCGACGCCGGCTGCATCGTGGTGGCCCGGTGCCCCCAGCCGCAGATCCACCGGGTCATGGAGATGACGCAGCTCAACCGCCTCATCGCCATCCTCGACAGCTAGGGCGCTTACCCCGGAGCCGGGAGGCGGTGGCGGTTCCTCGCCACAGCGCGGTACACGAGACGCAGCGCCGACCTGACCACGGGCAGGTCGCCCACGATGCCGAGGAGCTTCCAGACGCCGTGGCTCCGGCGCAGCGCTCGGGCGAACGACCGGTTGCCGCGGTAGGCGCGACCCGACTCGTCGATGAAGTACGACGCCGTCTGCACCTGCTCGACCTGCAGGCCGAAGTCGGCGAGGTCGAGTGCTTGGTACGGCCCGAACGTCACCGAGCCGTCGAGCCGGCCTTCCAACCACGCCGCCCACTTGCGGCAGAACCCGCAGTCCCCGTCGAACACGAACCTCGGCCCGGCCGTCACGCCACGAGTGTGCCCCGAGTCAGGCAGACTGGCACCACCCTCGGGGGCGTAGCTCAGCTGGTAGAGCAGCGGTCTTTTAAACCGATGGTCGCGGGTCCGAGCCCCGCCGCCCCCACCGATGTTCGACGCGTGTGACAGCCTCGGGGGATGAGCGATCCCCTCGCCCCTGCTGACGACACGTCGGTGCCGGACCTGGTCGAGCTCTCGCGGATCGAGCAGGAGCTGACCGATGTGGAGCGAGCCCTGCAGCGGCTCGACGAGGGCAGCTACGGCACCTGCGAGGTGTGCAACGCCGCGCTGCCCGACGACGTGTTGGCCGACGAGCCCGCCCTGCGGCGGTGCCAGGAGCACGCCGCGTAGCGAGCGCTACTCGACGTCGTCGCCGTCGAGCTGCTTGGCGATGAGGAAGCCGTAGGCCCGCTCGACCTTCGGGTAGCGGTGCACGAGCTCCCAGAACGCCGGCGAATGGTCGCGGTGCACGAGGTGGGCCAGTTCGTGGACGATCACGGCGTCGACCACCCAGTCGGGGAACGCCGCGATGCGGTCGGAGATGCGGATCTCGCCGGTGGACGGCGTGCACGAGCCCCAGCGGGAGGCCTGGTTGCCGACGTAGCGGATCGACCGCGGCTCGGGGAGGTCGTAGCGCTTGGCCAGGAGCTTGGCCCGCGACGGCAGGTCGACCCCGCTGGCGGCGTGCTTGCGCTGGAGCTTGCCGGCCAGGTCGCGGACGTACTCCGCCTCCTGGGCCTTCGACATCCAGTGGGGCATCCGGACGACGATCTTCCCGTCGACGATGCGGGCCGACACCGTCTTGCGCCGGTTCTTCGACCGCACCACCTCGATCTCGAGCTCGGACGGCGCGACGGGTGCGGCGACCGGCGGCGGAGCCGGCGGGACGAGCGGCGCGGTTGGGCGCGCCGGGCGCTCCTCCCGCCACTCACCCAATCGCCCGCTCCACAACGGCTCCATGGATCGACCCTACCGACCGGGGTACGACACCCCGACGGACCGCGATCAGATCTGGTCCGGGATGGTGACCTCGGACTCGTCGATGAGGAGCACGCGGTCGCCGAGGGCGGCCAGGCCCGTGTCGTCGACCTCGATCCACCGGGCCCCGAGGTTGGGGATGCGCTCGAACGGGGCGCCGAAGTGGGCCTCGAGGACGTAGATGAGCCCGCCGTGGGTGACGGCGATGGCTTCACCGCCGGGGACCAGTTGATGGACCGTGGCCAGGGCCTTGGCGGCCCGACCGAGGAGCACCTCGTCGGGCTCCCAGCCGTCGGGGCGGCGACGGGACTCGCCGTCGAGGTAGCCCGGCCAGCCCTGGTCGATCTCGGCGCGGGTGAGGCCGGACCACTCGCCGGCGTCGCGCTCCCGGAAGTCGGGATCGAGCACCACGGGGCCGACGCCGAGCTCGTTGCTCAGCGTGGCGGCCGTCTCGGCGGCCCGTTGGAGGTCGGACGCCACGATGAGGTCGACCACGCCGAGGGCCCGGGCGGCGTGGAAGGCCTGGGCCCGGCCGAGGTCGGTGAGGGGCGGATCGGCTTGGCCCTGCCAGCGCCCATCGGCGTTCCATTCCGATTGGCCGTGGCGGACGAGCAGCACCCGGGTCATGGTCGGCGACGGTAGCGGGGCGCCGTGACAAGCCCGACCGCATCTGCTGGGAACGGAGGGCCATCGCTACGCTTCCGGGCCGTGGCCGTGCTCCGACTGTTCGCCGCGGCCCGGGAGGCCGCTGGAACCGGTCGAGCCGAGCTGCCCGGGAACACGGTGCTCGACGTCCTCGACGAGGCCAGGGCCCGTTACGGGGCGGGATTCGACGCGGTGCTGGCCAACAGCCAGGTGTGGCGCAACGGCGAGCCGTGCGAGGGCAGCGATGCCGTGGCCGACGACGACGAGGTGGCCGTGCTGCCTCCCGTGTCGGGCGGCGCCGGCTGATGGGTGGACCCGGCCAACCTGGCCCCCGTCCCGACTGGGGCAAGCAGCAGCCGGCCGGCGCGCCGCCCCCCGGGCCGCGTGTGCAGCAG
>JALYWQ010000203.1 GCA_030852625.1 Actinomycetota bacterium | reverse complement strand
GAGAAGTCGTGCACGACGATTCGGGCCTTGGAATCGGTGTCCCCGGCCCAGGCTGAGCGTGTGCTCGGATCGTCTGTCCGCACCATCCGGGGGGACTGTAGCCAACCTGGCACCTCAGGTGACACCGACGTTCGAAGCCCGATGTTCAGGAGGGGGTTCCCAGGCCGACCGCCAGCGGTAATCTTCCCGCTCTGGCTGGCGACGGGAGCAGGAACCTCGTGGTAGTGGAAGCAAGACCCACCGACCCCGCAGATCCGAACATGACCTACGACGACCTGGGGCCCGAAGTGATGGTCGCGGCCGAGTCCGACAGCCACCTCGATGCCCCCTACCGCACCTGGGTTCGGCTCGCCGTCGTCGGGGACGTCATGGCCGCCGCCATCGGTGCCGTCCTCGCCCGCACCATCCGCTTCGGTTCCAGCGGGGCCGTCCTCTCGGACGCCGACTGGATCACCGTGTCCTATGGCGCCATCGGCATGGCCTGCCTGGTCGCCTGGCCGCTCATCACCGCCCTCTGCGGCGGCTACGACCTCCGCACCCAGCTGTTCGGGGTGGAGGAGCTCCGCCGCCTGATGCGGTCGGGGATCTCGCTGCTGGCCCTGCTCGCGGTGGCCGTGTTCGCCATGAACGCCGTGCTGTCGCGGGGCTTCGTCCTGGCCCTGGTGCCCTTCACGGTGGGCTTCAGCGCCCTCTTCCGCCTCGCCCTCCGGGCCCGCAGCGACCGACGGCAGGCGCGGGGCCGCTCGCACCACAAGGTGGTGGCGGTGGGCCCCACCGACGAGCTCGAGCGCCTCTGCCGCCAGCTCCTCAGCCAGCCGAAGTCGGCCATCGACATCGTCGCCTACGTGGCCGACGACGCCGGCCGGCGCCCGGCATCCGGTCCCCTCGCCCTCATCCGGCAGCTGCCCGACCGCGACGCCATCGCCGACCTGCAGCAGCAGGGCGTCCAGATCGACATGCTCGTGCGGGCCGGACGCCCGCTCCCCGACGAGATGTGGCGGTTGGCCCGGCGGGCCCACGAGCTCGACGCCGTGCTGGCGGTGGCGCCCCACCGTGAGGACGCCTCGTCGCACGTGGCGGTGTCCTACGTGCCGCTCGGCCACACCCCGCTGATGGTGGTGGAGACGCCGTCGATGCGCCCGTCGGCCCGCTGGATCAAGGGGGCCTTCGACCGCGTGGTGGGCCTGGCCATGCTCGTCGTGCTCACCCCCGTGCTGCTCGTCATCGCCGGGCTCTTGCTGCTCCGACAGGGCCGTCCGATCCTGTACTCGCAGGAGCGGGTGGGCAGGAGCGGTTCGCGGTTCCGGTGCTTCAAGTTCCGCACCATGAGCACCGACGCCGACGAGCGCCTCCAGGAGCTCCGGGAGCTCAACGAGGCCGACGGCCCGCTGTTCAAGATCCGGGAGGACCCGCGGGTCACGCCGATGGGGCGCTGGCTCCGGGCCCACTCCCTCGACGAGCTGCCGCAGATCTTCAACGTGCTGGCCGGGTCGATGTCGATCGTCGGGCCCCGGCCGCCCCTGCCGTCGGAGACGGCCGCCTACAACGAGCGGGAGGCCCGTCGCCTCCTCGTGAAGCCGGGGCTCACTGGGCTCTGGCAGGTGGAGGGCCGCTCGGATCTGCCGTGGGACGACGGCGTCTACCTCGACCTCCTGTACGTCGAGCACTGGAGCCCGCTGCTCGACATCGTGATCATCGCCCGCACGATCCGGGCCGTGGTCCGCCCGAGCGGCGCCTACTGACCCAGCCGACCGGCCGGCGGCTCAGCCGTCGGTGGTGGGCGGCCAGGTGAGCGACTGGCCGAGGTCCTGGAGCGCGGTGGCGAGCACCTGGGCCGAGTTGCGGCCGGGGGCCGAGGCCAGCAGCAGGAGGCTGGCCGGGTTCGGAGCGTGGCCCACCGAGGCCTTCTGGTGGAGGAGGCCGGTGGCCAGCATCGGGCGCAGGCGCTTCTGCTCCTCCGACGCCACCGCCACCGGCGTGGGCGGCTGCGGCGGGTTGGCCACCCGGTAGGCCTCGACCACCGTCGGGAGGTTGGCGAGGGCGTCGGCGATGAAGTCGTCGAGCACCGGCTTGGGGTCGATGGCCGCCCCGCCCTTCGGGTACACGCCGAAGTGCAGGTGGGGGGTGCCGCCACGGGCGTTGCCGGAGTCGCCCACGTAGCCGACGATGTCGCCGGTGGCGACGGGCATCCCGTCGGTGAACCCGTCGACGAGCCCCGAGAGGTGGGCCAGGTAGAAGTAGGTGCGGTCGGGCATGACGACCCGCACCGACAGGCCGCCGAGCGGATCGTTGTGCGACTGGGCCACACCGTCGACCGGCGCCCGGACGGGCGTGCCGTAGGCCGCGAACACGTCGGTGCCCAGGTGGAACCGGAAGCCGGGCCCGTAGCGCGGGTACAGCCAGTCGTGGCTGTAGCGGGCCACGCCGGCGATCGGGAACCGGCCCATGCCCAGCCGGAAGGCGGTGGCGTCGTCGGCGCCGAGGTCGACCAGCTGCTGCAGCCCGGCCACGAGCTCTTCGCTGCTGCTGGCACGCGTGCGCTTCACCGAGTCGATGATCTTCTGGGCCTCGGGCGGGACCACGATGCCGCCGGGCGGCGGCGCGGTGCCGTCGCCAGCGTCCTCGGCCCCCGCCGGCGCCTGGGTGGAGCCCTCCCCCAGCTCGCCCGCCGGCACCGTGGTGTCGGGTGGGGGCGGCGGTGGCGCCGTGGTGGTGGGGATGAGGAGGTCGAGGATGGGGTTGGGCGGGTTCGACTGGCCCTGGGCAACAGGTGCGCCGCCGACGGCGACGACCCCGACGGCGATGCCGGCGGCGAGCGCGAGAGCCCAGCGGCGGGGCGTCGGGGTGGTTCGGACGGGTCGGGTCACAGGTCGCATGGGCAAGGTGGCAGGTGCGGTGGGAACGGCGAAGTCCGCCCCGGTGGGTTCGTCACCGCCGTCCGTGTTCCCTGTCGGCCCCCTCGGCGGTGGCGCCAACCTACAGTGCACACCACATGGGAGCCCGGCACACCATCGTGTACGTGGAGGACGAGCCGGCCGTGCAGCGGCTGGTGGAGTTCTGGCTCGTCGACGCCGGCTTCGCCGTGCACCTCGCTCCCGACGGGGCTGCCGGTCTGGAGCTGATCCGGCAGGTCCGCCCCGACCTGGTGATCACCGATGCGCTCATGCCGGTGATGTCGGGCGACGAGCTGGTGGAGGTGCTGCGGGGTGACCCCGAGCTGAACACCATCCCGATCGTGATGGCCACCGCCGCCGCCAGCCCGCTGCGGGTGGAGCGGATGCTGGCCAGGGGGTGCGCCGCCGTGCTGGCCAAGCCCCTCGAGGAGGCCCGGTTCCTGTCCACGATCCACGACGTGCTCGGCACCGCCTGAGGCGCCGAGGCGTTCAGGGCCAGACGCGACCACGCCGGCCCGAAGGCCGGCGTGTGCCGAGGATCAGATGTGGCTGGAGGTCAGGCTGCGGTCTTGACCGACGACCGACGCTTCTTGGCCACGAGGAGGAGCAGGCCGCCAGCGGCCACGGCCCCAGCGCCGATCTGGGCGATCGGCGTGGTGCTGTCGGCGCCCGTCTTCGGGAGGTTGTTGCCACCGCTGGCGCCGGCCACGGTGATCTTCACCCGCTGGACGAGGGGCTTGCCGTCGGCACCGGTGCCGCTCACCTGCACGTGGTGGTCGCCAGCGGCGACGGCGGGCA
>JALYWQ010000199.1 GCA_030852625.1 Actinomycetota bacterium | reverse complement strand
CCGCAGCAGCGAGCCGGGCGATCCCGAGCGCACCACCGCCTCCTCGCCGAGCACCTCCATGAGCAGCCGCCACGCCTCGGTGGCCAGCTCGGTGCCGAACACCTTCGTGGCCGACGCGTCCTGCATGCCCACGCCCTTCTTCACGCCCCACGCGATCTTCCAGTTGATGAGCTTGAGGAACTCGACCTTGGCGTGGACGCGAGCGAGGTGCACCTGCACCCACTCCTGGTCGATCACCCGGCGACCGTCGGGCAGCAGGGTCTCGGAGGCCCAGCGGCGCACGTCGGCCAGCATGTGCTGCACCTGGGCCGCCGAGCAGAGCGCCACCCGCTCGTGGTTGAGCTGGTTGGTGATGAGCTTCCAGCCCTCGTGCTCCGGACCGACCAGGTTGGTGACCGGCACCCGAACGTCCTCGTAGAACGTGGCGCTGGTGGTGACGCCGCTGACGGTGCGCACCGGCGTCCAGGAGAAGCCGGGTGCATCGGTCGGGACCAGGATCATCGACAGGCCCTTGTGCCGCGAGGCCTCCGGGTCGGTGCGGGCGGCCAGCCACACGTAGTCGGCGTACTGGATGAGGCTGGTCCACATCTTCTGGCCGTTGATCACGTACTCGTCGCCGTCGCGCACGGCCCGAGTGGTGAGCGAGGCCAGGTCGGTGCCAGCCCCAGGCTCGGAGTAGCCGATGGAGAAGTGCAGGTCGCCGCCCAGGATCTTGGGCAGGAGCTCCTTGCGCTGCTCCTCCGTGCCGTACTGCATCAGGGTCGGGCCGACGGTGTTGACGGTGAGGAACGGCACCGGGGCACCGACCAGGCTGGCCTCGTCCATGAAGATGAGCTGCTCGACCATCGAGCGGTCCTGGCCGCCGTACTCCGACGGCCAGCCGATCCCGAGCCAACCGTCCTTCCCCATCTGGCGCACGAGCGACTTGTAGAGCTCGCCGCTCCCGTACTCGCCGTCGCCGCCGGCCATCTCCTCCTGGACCTCGTCGGTCATCAGGTCGGCGAAGTACGCCCGCAGCTCGAGGCGCAGCGCCTCCTGCTCGTCGGTGAACGCGATCTGCATGGTCCCCCCTGCGCGGCCGCCATCGGCCGCCAACGCGAGAACAGGTTCTACCAGACGGCTACGAGCGGGGGACCTGGGACCAGGGGACGTCCTTGTCGACCCTCGGCTCGGCCGGGAGGCCGAGGACCCGCTCCCCCAGGATGTTCTTGCCGATCTGGGTGGTGCCGCCGCCGATCGTGGTGCCCTGCGACTCGAGGAAGGCCTTCTGGAGGTCGGGATCGCCGTCGGCGCTCAGCGAGCCCTCGCTGATCCGGGTGGGACGTCGCATCACGTAGTCGTGCACCAGCTGCCCGTCCGGCCCGAGCAGGTCGACGATGAAGTTGAAGAGCCGCTGCTGGTACCCGCCGACCATCAGCTTGAGGATCGACCCCTCCGGTCCGGGATCACCCTGATCGCGAGCGGCCTGGGCCCGCACGTTGGTGAGGCGCAGCACCTCGCCCTCGATCCAGAGCCGGGTCAGGCGATCTCGTTGCACCGGACTGCCCCCGAGCTTGTGCCAGAGGTCCACGGCGTGGCGGATCTCGCCCTGGCCCCGCGCCTCCTTGCCGAGGGCGCCGACGGTGACCCGCTCGTTCATGAGCGTGGTGAGGGCCACCCGCCAGCCGTCACCGACCTCACCGAGCCGCTGCGAGTCGGGCACCCGGTAGTCGGTGAAGTAGATCTCGTTGAACTCGGCGTCGCCGGTGAGCTGACGAAGGGGACGCACTTCGATGCCCGGCGCGTGCATGTCGACGAAGAAGTAGGTGAGGCCGCGGTGCTTCGGGGCCTCGGGATCGGTGCGGGTGAGCAGCAACCCCCAGCGGGCGACGTGGGCGAGCGTGGTCCACACCTTCTGGCCGTTGATCACCCACTCGTCGCCGTCCCGTTCGGCCCGGGTGCTCAGCGCGGCGAGGTCCGAGCCCGCGCCCGGCTCGCTGAACATCTGGCACCAGATCTCGTCGCAACTGAACGCAGGGCGGAGGAAGCGGTCGAGGTGCTCGTCGGTGCCGTAGGCCAGGAGCGTCGGCCCGGCCATGCCCACGCCCATCATGTTGACGAGGAGGTTGCTCGGCGCACCGGCCTCCCGGAGCCGCTCGTCCACCACCTCCTGGAGACGGGGATCGAGGCCCAGGCCGCCTCGCCCGACGGGGAAGTGGATCCAGGCCAGGCCCAGGTCGAACTGGGCGGCCCAGAACTCCTCCGGCGAGGTCGAGGCCGGCGGGTGCTCCCGCAACAGCTGCTCGACCAGCTCGACGACCTGCTCCATCCCCGGACCCCCAATGTGAACGACGGCTAATCTACGCCCCCGGACGCGGAGGGGGAGATGGAGCTACACGAGCTGCCGGCGCGGACCATCGCCGACGACGTTCGAGCCGGCCGGCGCCGAGCCCGCGACGTCCTCGACGCCGCCCTCGACCGCATCGAGCGCCTCAACCCGAGCCTCAACGCCTTCGTGCACCTCGATCCCGAGCGCGCCCGCGCTGCGGCCGACGACGTCGACCGCCGAGTGGCGGCCGGCGACGACCCCGGCCCGCTGGCCGGCGTGCCCCTCGGCATCAAGGAGCTGGAGGAGGTGGCCGGCTGGCCCGACACCCGCGCCAGCACGGCGCGTCGGGACCGGGTCGGGGTCGTGACGAGCACGATGACCACCCGCCTGCTCGCCGCCGGAGCGCTGCCAGTCGGCCTCACCGCGTCACCCGAGATCGGCCGGCTCTTCTACACGACCTCGATCCTGCACGGGGCCACCCGCAATCCCTGGAACCTCGAGCGCACCCCCGGGGGTTCGAGCGGTGGCGCCGGCGCCGCGCTCGCCAGCGGGATGGTGCCGCTCGCCACCGGCTCCGACATCGGCGGGTCGATCCGGCTCCCGGCCGGCTGGTCGGGCGTGGTGGGGGTGAAGGGAACGCTGGGCCGGATTCCCCGGGGTCCGGCCTTCCTCGGCCACGCCGACATGGTCCACTACGGCCCGCTCGCCCGCACCGTCGGCGATGCGGCCCGCTACCTCGACGTGGCCGGTGGCCCCGACGAGCGGGACCCCAACTCGCTGCCGAAGCCGGAGGTGCCGTTCGAGCGCCAGATCGACGAGCTCGACACGTCGGGGCTCCGCATCGCGGTGGTCGACGACAACGGGCTCTCCCCGAGCCATCCCGGCGTGCGGGACGCGTTGCACGCCGCCGCTGGAGCGCTCATCGCAGCCGTCGGCGCCAAGAGGGTGGAGCTCCGCCTGGCGTTCCCCGACATCATGGACGGCGCCGCCGCGCTCCTCTACTGCGACACCGACCCCGCCATGGCCGAGATCCTGCCGGAGGTCATGGGCAACCTGTTCGTGACGCCCGGCGCCGGGCCGCTCATGGAGCTGGCCTTCGCCGACGCCGACCTCAGCCTCGACGCGCTGCAACGGCACGTGCAGATCCGCCACCGCATCACCCAGGTGATGGCCGACGCCTTCGACGAGGTCGACCTGATCCTCATCCCCGCCTCGCCGGTGCCCGCCATGGGCTGCGAGGGCCCGCTAACCACGGTGGTCGCCGGACGAGACGTCGGCCCGCAGGCCGCGGCCCTCTTCACCGGGCCGTTCAACATCTCGGGCCACCCCATCGTGGTCGTGCCGATGGGCCAGGTCGATGGCGCCCCCACCGGGATGCAGATCGTGGCCCGCCGTCACCACGATGGCCTGGCCCTCGCCGTGGCGGCGGCCTACGAACGAGCTCGACCGTGGCCGCTCTGCGCGCCCGACCCCACCACCTGACAGGAGCGACCACCATGTGGCCCGGCCATCACGCCCAGGAGCACCCCGACCGCATCGCGCAGATCATGGCCGGTTCGGGAGCGACGTTGACCTACGGCGAGCTCGATGCCCGCAGCAACCAGCTGGCCCACTACTTCCAGCGGGCCGGCCTGGGCTTCGACGACCACGTGGCCTTCTTCCTCGAGAACCACCCGCGCTACCTCGAGATCCTGTGGGCCGCGCAGCGGTCGGGCCTCCGCTTCACCGCCATCAGCTCCCGCCTCACCGCCGACGAGGTCGAGTACCTGCTCGACGACTGCGGCGCCCAGGTGCTGATCACGTCGATGACGCTGGCCGATGTGGCGGGCGAGCTGCGGGGCCGGTCGCCCGGTGTCACAACGCGCCTCATGCTCGACGGCGCCATCGACGGGTACGACGCCTACGAGCCACTCGTGGCGGACTGCCCCACCACACCGATCGACGAGGAGCTCGAGGGCGCGGCGATGCTCTACTCCTCGGGCACCACCGGTCGCCCGAAGGGCATCCGGTACCACCTCGAACGCCAGGCGGTGGGCTCGGCGCCGATCTCGGTCGAGATGATGAAGGCGGTGTACGGCCTCGATGAGTCGGACGTCTTCCTCTCGCCGGCGCCGATGTACCACTCGGCCCCGTTGCAGTTCGCCATCATGCTCACCCGCATCGGGGCCACCGTGGTGGTGATGGAGCACTTCGACGCCGAGGGCGCCCTGGCCGCCATCGAGCGGTACCGCGTGACCCACGGCCAGTACGTGCCGACGATGTTCGTGCGCATGCTGAAGCTGCCCGACGAGGTGCGCACGAGCTACGACGTCTCCACGCTGCGTGGCGCGATCCACGCCGCCGCCCCCTGCCCCGTCCCGGTGAAGCAGAAGATGATCGAGTGGTGGGGTCCGATCCTCATCGAGTACTACGCCGCCACCGAGGGGTCCGGCGCCACGCTGATCACGAGCCAGGAGTGGCTCGAGCACAAGGGCTCGGTGGGCAAGTCGCTCCTCGGGCCGGCCCACATCCTCGACGACGATGGCAACGAGCTCCCGCCCGGTGAGCCGGGGCGGGTGTTCTTCGAGGCTGGCGGTGGGATGTCGTTCGAGTACCACAACGATCCCGAGAAGACGGCCGCGTCCCGCTCCCCGGAGGGCTGGACCACCGTCGGCGACATCGGGTACCTCGACGACGACGGCTACCTCTACCTCACCGACCGCGCCGCCAACATGGTGATCTCCGGTGGGGTGAACATCTACCCGCAGGAAGCCGAGAACGTCCTCATCACCCACCCGAAGGTGCTCGACGGTGCCGTCTTCGGGATCCCCGACGAGGAGATGGGCGAGCAGGTGAAGGCGGTGGTGCAGCCCCTCGACTGGGCCGATGCCGGGCCCGAGCTCGAGCGGGAGCTGCTGGCGTTCTGCCGCGACAACCTGGCCCACTACAAGTGCCCCCGGTCGATCGACTTCGAACGTGAGCTCCCCCGCCACGAGACGGGCAAGCTGTACAAGCGGCTCCTCAAGGACCGCTACTGGGGCGACCGGGAGTCACGCATTGTCTGAGACCATCGAGGCGACGATCGACGGCGGCGTCGCCCACCTCCGACTCAACCGGCCCGACGCCGGCAACGCCATCGACCTGCAGCTGGCCAAGGACCTCAACGAGATCACCACCGCGTGGGCCGTCGACAAGGGCATCCGGGCCGTGCTCATCACCGGCGCCGGCAAGAACTTCTGCGTCGGCGGCGACCTCAACTCGTTCCGAGCGGTGGGCGACGCGGTGCCGGCCCACCTCACCGACATCACCACCTACCTGCATGCGGCCAACTCGCGGTTGATCCGGATGGCCGCTCCCGTGATCGCTGCGGTGCAGGGCAGCGCGGCCGGCGCCGGCATGAGCCTGGCCGTGTCGTCCGACCTCGTGCTCGCGGCCGAGTCGAGCCGCTTCGTGATGGCCTACACCGCCATCGGGCTCACGCCCGACGGGTCGGGCACCTGGTCGCTCCCCCGCGTCGTCGGGATGCGACGAGCCCTCGAGCTCGTGCTCACCAACCGCAAGCTCACCGCCGCCGAGGCGGTCGACGAGGGCATCGCCACGCGCGTGGTGCCCGATGACCAGCTGGTCGGCGAGGCCCTGGCCCTGGCCCAGCAGCTGGCCGCGGGTCCCACCGGTGCCTTCGGGGCGGCCAAGCGCCTGCTGTGGGAGTCGGTGGGCCACGACCTCGAGGCCCAGCTGGCCCTCGAGACGCAGTCGCTCGCCGCCGCGGCCGGGTCCGCCGACGGGCGGGAGGGCATCGCCGCCTTCCTCGAGAAGCGGCCGGCGCAGTTCCGAGGCGAGGAGCGGTGGTGAACGGTCGCAAGGAGGCCATCGTCACCTCCGCCGCCGAGCTCTTCTCCAAGCGCGGGTACCCCGCCACCGGCATCGACGACATCGGCGCCGCCGCCGGGATCACCGGCCCCGGCGTCTACCGCCACTTCGAGAACAAGAACGGCGTGCTCAACGAGGTGGTGCGTCGGGCGGTGGAGAACGTGGTCGCCGGCGTGGCCCGCGTGGTCGACGAGAACGACACCCCGTGGGACGCCCTCGACGGGCTGGTCCGAAACATGATCACCTCGGTGCTCGACGATCGCTCCGGATGGGCCGTCGTCGTGCGGGAGCAGCGCCACCTCGATCCCTCGGCCAAGCAGGCGCTGGCTCGAGCCCACCGACTCCACCTCGAGGAGTGGGTGCACGCGCTGTCGAGTGCGAGGCCCGAGCTCACCGACGCCGAGGTGCGCGTGATCGTGCACGGCGTGCTCGGCGTGGCCGCTCCGTTCGCAGCCCGCTACGACGCCGGGGTCGATCGAGCGCGCACGGAGGAGCTCCTCCGCCACGCCGCCATGGCGGTGCTCCGCAGCTAGCTCAGCCGAGGGCGGCGCGGACCATGGGCCGCAGGATGCGGGCCAGGTGGTCGGGCTCGAGGCCGCTGTTGTAGTTGCACACGGTGACGCCCATCGTCAGTGCGGCGTGCACCACCACCCGCGTCTCGGCCTCGGTGAGGTCGGGGCGCGCCCGGTGGACGGCCTCGACCCAGAGGTCGACGTTGCGGCGCTCCATGCGATCGATCCAACGGCGGGTCTCGGGGCTCAAGGTCCCCCGCTCGAACATGGCCACGACGGCCAGGCTGGGCTCGGCGACGATGCCATCCACGTAGGTGTGCACCAGGGCATCGACCACCGCCGATGCCTCGCCCGAGCTCTCGGCCGCCCGCTCCACCTCCGCCAGCACCGCCTCACCCTGCTGGCGGATGAGCGTCTCGAGGATCTCCTCCTTGTTGCGGAAGTGGCGGTAGATCCCCGGGCCCGTCATTCCCGCGGCGGCGCCGATCTCGTCCATGCCGGTGGCGTGGTAGCCCCGCTCGTGGAAGAGCCCGACGGCGGCGGCGAGGATCTCGTCCCGCCGGTGGGGTCGACGCTTCTTGCGCACTGCCTCGGTGGCCACGAAGCGCTACGTTATCCACTGTTCACATGCCCGGCTCGCTCGAGCCGCGCACCGGGGGCCAGGGGGAGAGCCGGATGCACCGTCGCGCCGTCGCCAGGTTGCCACTCGTCCTCGCGCTCTGCCTGATCGTTGCCGCCTGCGGAACCCGAGTCACCGAGGACGCCCGACCGACGGCCACCTCGATCATCGAGCGCACCATCGACGGCTCCGACGCCAGCGCCGACGACCCCACCGTCGTCGGCGACGCCGGCACGTCCACCGACGGGGGAACGACCGGCGGGGCGAGCGGCGGGGACACCGCGACTGCTGGAGGGACGACCGGGGGCACCACCGGTGGCACCACCGGGAGCGGGGCCCGACGGCCGGCGTCCGGGGAACCGATCGTGCTCGGAGCGGTCGGCACCAAGTCGGGCCTCGTCGGCTCGGCCTTGGCCAACGGCTTCCGCGGCCTCACGGTGTGGGAGAAGTGGGTCAACGCCAACGGCGGCGTGCAGGGGCGCCCGGTGAAGGTCATCCAGGTCGACGACGCCGCCGATCCCGGCAAGCACGCCGCCGCCGTGCGGCGACTGATCCGCGAGGAGGGAGCGGTGGCGTTCATCGGCAACATCGCCCCGTTCACCTTCTCCGCCGGCCTTCCGCTCCTCGAGCAGTCGCAGGTGCCGGCGCTCGGTGGTGACGGCGGCGACGTGGCCTGGTTCCGCTCGCCGATGGCCTTCCCGATCAACGGCCAGTCGGTGTCGCGTTCGCGGCCGGCCGCTCGATGGGCCATCGCCAACCTCCCGCAGCGCAAGGCGGCGGTGTACTACGTGAACGAGGCCGAAGCCTCGACGGTGCTCGGCCAGAACTTCGCCGACGAGTACCGCAAGGCAGGAGGCGAGGTCATCATCGAGGCCGGCGTGTCGCTGGCCACCCCCGACTTCACCGGCGAGGTGGTGCAGGCCAAGAACAGCGGCGCCGACCTCGTGTTCATCCTCCTCGAGAAGGCGGCCTGCAACCGCTACCTCGACGCCGCCCAGCGCCAGGGCTACGCCCCGATCACCATCGCCCCGGCGTGCACCATCGACAACGCGCTGAGCCACAAGGGGGTGGCCACCGACAAGCTGTACCAGGCGGCCGCGACGCGCAGTGCGCTCTACGACACGCCGAACCCCTCGCCGGCGCAGCAGGAGGCGCAAGCGGCCGGCAAGCGCTTCGACCCCTCGCTGTCGCTGGACGGGGCGTTCATGTTCGGATGGCTGGCCGGGAAGCTGTTCGAGGAGGCCATGGCCCAGCCCGGCACCGAGCTCACCGGCCCCGGCATCATCGCCGCCCTGCACAAGCTGCCGGCCACCGACCTCGGCGGGCTGACGCCCCGGCAGGCGTGGCCGCCCGGCAACCACCCGGAGGGCCGCTGCGGGCTGATCAACCTCTTCAACGGCACCCGCTTCGTGCTCCAGACACCGGAGTTCATCTGCGCATGACCCGGCGCTCGCGCCGGTTCGCCCGCCCGTGTGGAGGAGCCCTCGCGCTCGCCGGCCTGCTGCTGACGATGGTGTCGATCCCCGCCGCGGGCCAGGACGCCGGCGGCACCGTGGGCTACGAGTTCGCCAGCCTCCACGCGCTGGCCGACGGCGTCACCGTCGACTTCAACCTCGAAGGCTTCCTCCCCATCGAGGACCTGGTGGGGCTGTCGTCGATCACCGCCGAGTCGCACTTCGGGGCCGGTCGCTCCGACGCCCTCGCCGCCCTCCCCGATCCGGGCGACCTCATCCTCACCCTGCCCGGCACGCTCTCGGCCCTCGTCGGCATCTCGGGCCTCCCCGACTACCCGGCGGCGGCCAGCGCCGACAAGGGATCGCAACCGATCGACGACATCCAGGTCGCCCCCGATGCCGGTCTCGGCGCCCTCCGGCTCCACGCCGAAGCCAGCGAGACCGAGTCGTCGGCCTACGCCCACGTCGGCCACCAGGTCGACACCGTGGGCATCCTGCCGTCGTTCTCGGTGGGCACGATCCGCACCACGGCCCGCACCACGCAGGTGAACGCCGCCACCCTCGAAGCGGTGGCCACGAGCGAGGTGAGCAACCTGCACCTGCTCGGCGGCCTGCTGTCCATCGGAACCCTCACCACCCAGGTGGAGGCCGAGGTGGTCGACGACCAGGTGCGGGTGACCACGAACAAGGTGGTGGTGAGCGGAGCCACCCTCGCCGGCGTGCCGATCGGGATCACCGACGAGGGCATCGTCGGCCTGGGCTCGGCGCTGCCCCTCGCGCCGGTGATCGACACCCTCGTGGCACCCCTGCTAGCGCAGGGGATCCAGGTCCGCACCACGCCCGCCATCCGTGAGGTCGGTGACCGCACGGCGGTGGCCCGTTCCGGTGCGCTCATGATCACCGTGCCGATCAGCGTGCAGGGGTACCCGGGGCTGCTCGACGTGGCCATCGGGAGGACGCTCGCCGAGCTCGAGGTCGGGGCACTCGCCGGCGGTGACGACACCGCCTCCTTCGACGACGGTGGCGGCGTGGTCGACGTCGGACCGCTCCCGGGCCTCGGCACGACCGTCGGCGAGCTCGACTTCGGCCTACCCGGCGGCTCGGGCTCCGGTGCCGGCTCCGGAGGCGGCCGGCGCACCGAACTCGTGTCGGTGCCGGCCGGTCGGGTGATCGCCGACTGGGACCTGACGAACCTCTACCGGGTACTGCTCCTCGGCGGGATCGGCCTCTTCGCCGCCGGTCAGGTGGTCGTGCGCAGCACCCTCCGACCCACACGACGGCCCAACGACCTACGACAGCTCTGGAGATGGTGATGGTGGCAACCGACAACACCCGACCGGCCGACCAGCCGGCATCCTCACGGCGAGCCCTCATCGAGGTGTCGCCCGACCTGGCAGCCCGCTTCGGTGACCCCCGCCTGCCGCTGGCCCTCGTGGCCGGCATCTGCGGGGCGGTAGCCCTGCTGATCGGCTACTTCGGGGTGAGCGGCACGCTCGACCCCGCCAAGCAGCTGCCGTACCTCATCAGCGGCGGCGTCGGCGGGCTGTTCCTCCTCGGCGTCGCGGCGGCCCTGCTCTTCTCGGCTGACCTCGGTGCCACTCGCGCTGACGTAGCCCGACTCCACGACGTGGTGGCCGACCTCAGCGACCAGATCGCCGACCTCCAGGCATCGCTCGACGCACCCGCGCCGCCGGCTCCGGCTCCGGCTCGGACCCGAACCGCCAAGCGCGCGCCGGCCCGGCGCTGACAACCGCATGACCGACTGGTTCCCGTTCGTCGTCTCCGGCCTCGTGGTCGGGAGCATCTTCGCCATCGCGGCGATGGGACTGGTCGTCACCTACCGCACCACGGGGCTGTTCAACTTCGCCCACGGCGCCACCGGCATGGCGGTGGCCTACGCCTTCTACTCCCTGCGGGAGAACCTCGACCTGCCGACCTGGGTTGCCTTCGTGGTGTCGCTCCTCGTCGTGGCACCGGTCATCGGCATGGTGATCCAGTGGGTGCTGTTCCGCGGGATCGACCAGGCGGCCCAGGCCACCAAGGTCGTCCTCACGATGGCCCTACTGATCATCCTGCAGGGCGGTGCGGTGGCCATCTTCGGGGCCACCCAGCGGCCCTTCGAACCGTTCCTCCCCTCGTCGACCTTCCGTCTGGCGTCGGTGAACGTCGGGTGGGACCAGCTGATCGTGGTGGTCATCGGCGTGGCCGTGCTCATAGGACTCACGGTGTTCTTCCGCGTGAGTCGCACCGGCACCGCCATGCGGGCGCTCGTCGACGACCGCCAGCTCGTGCAGGCGGCCGGCTTCTCCGCCCCCCGCCTCGGCTCGCTCACCTGGGCCCTCGGCAGCACCACGGCGGGCCTGGCCGGCATCCTCTTCTCGCCGCTCCTCGGCCTCGACAGCATCATCCTCACGCTGCTGGTCGTGCAGGCCTACGCGGCCGCCATCATGGGCCGCCTCA